>JARIEH010000027.1 GCA_029256865.1 Psychrobacter sp. | reverse complement strand
ACTGGTGTCGATGAGGTGCTACCCGCAATGGCGACGAAGAATGGCGCCATAAAGTCACGCATCTTGATATCAAGATGAGCAGCAAGCCCTTTTAGTGTAGCGTAGATGTTTTCTTCCGACCAAGTCGGTAAGGTCTCTAGCTGCCACAGCGCCAGTTGTAGCATTTCTATGATTTGCTCAGGGGCGAGCGATTTATGAGCAAAACTCTCAGCCGTGATATCAGGTAAGTTTTGGAAGTAAAAACCGCTCCAATTGACCGCATCTGAAAGTAGCTCGATACGAGGCTGGATAGCTGCAGCGATAGCCGTGAGCTTGTCGCTATCATTGGCCCAAACAAGGATTTTATTCTTCAGCTCTTCAGGCGTTAGGGCGCGCAACCATTCTGAGTTCAGCCAATTAAGCTTTTCGATATCAAAGATTGGGCCGCCGAGGGACACACGCTGAATATCAAAGCTGTCGATCATCTCCTCTAAAGTGAATTTCTCAGCCTCATCTGGCATCGAGTAGCCCATACGACCGAGGTAGTTGAGCAATGCTTCAGGGAGCACGCCTGCATCACGATAGTAAGTGATCGAGGTGGGGTTTTTACGTTTCGACAGTTTTGATTTGTCTGGGTTACGCAGTAGTGGCATGTGGCAGAGGACAGGCATCTCCCAACCAAAATACTCATACAGTAACTGGTGCTTAGGCGCAGAGTTGAGCCACTCTTCACCGCGCATGACGTGAGTGATTTCCATCAAATGGTCATCGACGACGTTGGCCAGATGGTAGGTTGGCAGACCGTCAGTCTTGAGCAGCACTTGCATATCGACCTGTGACCAAGGAATTTCAACGGTGCCGCGGAGCATGTCATGGACTTGACAGGTGCCCTGGGTTGGTACGCGCATACGAATCACATGTGGTTTACCTTCAGCGACCAACTGCTCAGTTTTTTCTGTGGCTAAATGCGCACAGCGGCCGTCATAGCGTGGGGTTTCGCCATTCGCCATTTGTTCAGCACGCATGGCGTCTAGCTCCTCGCTGCTACAGAAACAGCGAAACGCATGATCGCTATTTAATAGCTTGTTAGCGTGTTTTTTATAAATAGCAGCGCGTTCACTCTGACGATAAGGCGCATGAGGGCCACCGATGTCAGGGCCTTCTGCCCAATCCAGACCGACCCAACGCAGCGCATCCAAAATCATTTGTTCAGATTGTTCGGTTGAACGGGTTTGGTCAGTATCTTCGATACGTAAAATAAACTCGCCGCCATGGGCTTTAGCAAAGGCTAAATTAAATAGCGCAATGTAAGCTGTTCCTACATGTGGAAAACCAGTCGGTGAGGGCGCGATACGTGTGCGGACAGGACGTTTGCTGATAGAATTATTGCTAGAATGAGGGGTGGTTTGATTCATTATAGTCTCAAAAAAATATTAAGGTTAAAGTAGGAGGGTTTAAAAGAAGTGTTATATAAAAATATAGCGTAAAATATAGTGCTAGTATAACAGGGATGCGTAATATTTTTTCGAAAAGGCTTGTTGGCGCTTGACTACAGGTGGATCCTTGCGATAATAACGCTACGCAAGTCTTAACTTATTTATTTTCATCCACATTTTTATTACTAATGACCTTATGGGTCGTCATTCATTGAGTTTTTTGTGTCCCTATTAAATAACAAGCCAAAATCTAAAGTTAGCCCTTCTTCTGATGGCGATGTCTCTGAGTCGTTGGCAATACATTCTTCTATGGCCGAAACTTCTGTTCAAAGTATTGCCGACAAGACAAGTCAGGAGGCTATTACGTCTGACGAATTGAGCTTTGCGCATGATGCTGTGTTATTGCAAGAGGCAGTTGCTGCGGTGTTGGGCGTCAAAGCGTTACCTAAGCAAAAAGATACTGTAGAAGATGGAAACAACCTAAGAGCAAGTGGCATCTACGTCGATGCTACTTTTGGGCGCGGTGGGCACAGTCGTTTACTGTTGTCTCAGCTTGCTGATGATGCGCAATTGATTGTCTTTGATAAAGACCCAACCGCCATTGCCGTCGCTCGTGAGTTGGCAAGCGTAGACAGCCGTGTGCATGTCATTCATGACAGCTTTGCGACATTGACCGATAGCTTATCTGCTATGGGTATCCATCAAGTTGATGGTTTGATGGCCGATCTGGGTATCTCATCCCCACAGATTGATGACGGTAGCCGTGGCTTTAGCTTTATGCGTGATGGCGCGGTGGATATGCGGATGGATACCAGTCGTGGGCAGTCAGTCGCTGAATGGCTTGAGCAGGTCGATGAAGAAACCTTGGCCAATGTACTCTATGAGTTTGGCGAAGAGCGCCACAGTCGGCGTATTGCCCGTGCCATTAAGCAAATGGACAGTTATGATTCCACCCTTGATTTGGCAGAAGTCATAAAGGTAGCACATCCCAAGTGGCAAAAAGGCAAGCATCCAGCGACACAGAGTTTTCAAGCGATGCGTATCTTTATCAATAATGAACTTGGCGATGTCGATGACTTTTTGGCGCAAAGCATTCCAATTCTAAAGTCCGGTGGGCAGCTGGCGGTGATTAGCTTTCACTCATTAGAAGACCGCCGTATCAAGCAGTTTTTACAGCGCCATAGTAAGGGGCAATATCCAGAAGACGAGTATCTGCCGATGCCGCCTGATCGACCGCGTTACTTTAACAAGCCTAAGCGTATCGCCCCGAGCAAAGCTGAGGTCAGTCATAATCCACGCGCGCGGAGCGCTTGGTTACGGACAGCGACTCGTACGGATGTCAGTTATCAGCCTATCATAGAGTCATGATAAGGCTTAAATGTCGTAATAATTACGCAACTGTTAAAAAGCGGTAAGCATTATCTGTTAGGCTAATCGGTTGGTTTTCATCTGTATTTCTAGCCTTTATGATAAGTTGGATATTAGAATTATCCTTTGTTGATGGTAATGATGAGCAATGAGATATACATAAACTTAACCTCTCCCATCTTTTATATTTAAGTTCACTTTTTTGAGATCGTCATGGCAATACCTGACAAACCTACCAACCGTCGTGCCACCTCGTCCAACACTACCGATGTCGGCGAGTTATTCGTGCATCGTTTTAGTGTGGTGAATATTTATGTGGTAGTACTGCTGCTGCTGGCAGGTGCCATCGTGTGGAGCGGTATTCAGACTGCCAAAGGTGTTCAACAATATCATCAGGATTATAGAACGTTGCAAGATATGAAAAAGCAAGAACGTAAGCTGCAAATAGAACATCAGCGTTTGTTAATTGAACAGCAAACCTTTAGCGCCACGCCGCAAATTGCTAGCCGAGCTGTCGCTGAATTGGGCATGTATTCGCCGACACTTAAAGACAAGCTCATTATCCAACCTGGTGCCGCAGCTCCTGTATCGGTAGCTGAAACGATGTCGCCTGCTACAGCCTCTGAAGTGGCGGAGACTGGTAATGAGTGATAACAAACCGACCAAATCTGGTAAAGGGTCAGCCAAAAATAGCATCAAAAAACCAGCCAGTGGCAAGGTCATTAAACCTTTACGCCCTGCCAGCACTGCTAAATCTGATACTTCATCTACAAACAACAAAGCCACTCACAAAGCGAAAAAAAGCACTGCAAATAATCGTGCCAAATTGCTTGAGCGTCTAAAAAAGGATAAGACCCAAGGGGCTTATACCAGTGTTAAGAATCGCAAGAAAGCAGTTTTTAATAAAGCTTCTGGTGCCTCCTCGCGTGGCGGGTTTGAAGATGATAAAGACCGGTTTATTACTATTTGGGGCGTTGCGCTGCTCGTATTAGGCTTGTTGATAGGCCGCGCCTATTATATCCAAGTGCTAAACGCGAAGTTTTATCAAGACAAAGGGGATGAGCTGATTACTAGTGTGCGCACGCAGGCATCCTATCGTGGCATGATTACGGATCGTAACCAGCTGCCACTGGCCATCAGCGCGCCATTGGCCACGGTGTCATTCAGTCCGCATGATTATGCACGTGAATACTATGAGCTAAGACGCATACAGATCGAAAATCCAGATCAGCCACGACTGCAAGCGCGGGTAAAAAAGCGTTTGGAGGATATGGATCTCACTCGCCTGGCAGCAGCAGCCAACATGCCAGTGAGCCAGTTACAACAAGCGGCTGGTATCGATGACAGCGTTGATGTAACGGATGAAGAAGCAGTAAAAGCTGCTTTGCCCTCAGGTGCAGGGTCGCATTATCTGCCGCTACTCAATAAGGTTAAGCCTGAGATTGCTCAAAGTGTCAGCTCGCTCGACTTTCCTGGCGTTTATGAAAAAAACTTCTTCCAACGCTATTATCCGCAGCCACAGCCAAACTCTCAGTTATTAGGGTTTATGGGGCAAAGTGCCAACGATCCTGAAGGGGGCTACGAAGGTCGCGCGGGTATCGAGCGTCAGTACGAAAAAGAGTTGGCTGGAGATGACGGTAAAGTCTTGGTACTAAAAGATGCGAGGCAGAATAGCCTAAAAGAAATCAAACAGCTTGAGCCAGAAATTGCTGGTCAAGATGTGGCGTTAACGATTGACTCGCGGTTGCAGTATTTACTTTATAAAGAGCTTGAAAAATCTGGGCGCTTACAAAAAGCGCGTTGGTCGAGCGGGATGATCGTTGATGTGCAGACTGGTGAGGTGCTGGCATTATCTACTTGGCCGTCTTTTAACTCAAACAATCTCAATGAGATGACGGGTGAGAATCAGCGCAATCGTGCGCTGCTTGATGTCTTTGAGCCTGGTTCAGTGATGAAGCCGTTTACAGTAGCTGCTGCCTTGGACTCTGGTAAATATACGGCCACCTCTTTAATCGATACCAATCCTGGCTCTATTCGCGTCCGTGGCTACACGATTCGTGACCATAATAACCTCGGAACGATTAATATGGCTACGCTACTACAGAAGTCTAGTAACGTTGCCTCTACCAAGATTGCGCTGTCGTTGCCGCCCGATGCGATTACCAATATGCAAAAGCAGTTTGGCTTTGGCGCAAAAACCCCATTACAGTTCCCAGGTGAGGGCAGTGGGTTAGTAGTGACTCCGAAGGAAAAAGAAACGGCTAGGCGTGCGACCGTGAGTTACGGTTATGGGTTGCAAGTCACACTTGCACAGGTAGCACAAGCTTATGCAGCATTGGCTTCAGGCGGAGTGATGCATCCATTAACGCTTATCAAGGATGGTGAGAAACCACCAAGTAAGCGTATTATGGAGCATGAGCAAGCGATGTCTATTGTGAAGATGCTTGAATCTGTGACTGAGCCAGGTGGTACAGCGAGAGCTGCGGCCATCGATGGATATCGCGTGGCTGGTAAAACAGGAACGTCGCGCCGAGTGAACCCCGATGGTGGTTATTATACCGACCAGTATCGCAACGTTTTTGCAGGTATGGCACCAGCATCGAATCCGAGGTTGGTGGGTGTGATGCTTATCGAAGATCCCCGTGGTCAGATTTATGCGGGTTTGACGGTAGCGCCAGTCTTTCACAATGTTATGAAAGAAGCCTTACGTCTGTATAATGTGCCCCTAGATAAGCCACTACAGACTCAATAGTTAAAAATAAAAAGTATGTATCCGTGTTTATGATTTATAAACATGGATACATAGTATTGAGTGAGTTTTTCGACTGTAAATGATGGGTTGTTATCGATAGTTTTAAACCCTCAATACGTTTTCATCATCATTTTAATTTTTTAATCGCCTAGGATTTATTCATGACCATATCATCACATCATGCCGTTACTTTGCAACAGCTTATGGAGAGCAGTCGTGGTGATACGTTAGGCCCACAGTTGTCACACATGATTGAAGGGTTAGAGAATCCAAGCAAAATTGCTCATATCACCTTTCATAACATACGTTTAGACAGTCGGCAAGTCACGACCAATGAGGTGTTCGTACTGCTACAAAGCCAGTTAAAAAACTGTCAAAAAAGTCGCGAATACTTGTCACAGGCCGCTAAAAAAGCGGCATTTATCTTATCAGAAATTGATCCACTGGCGTTGTTCGCTGGCAGTGATCGTCAGCTTGATGCTACTCAACCTAGCGCAGAGCAGCAGCTAGCTGCGTTGCCTTGTCCAATTATTTATGTCCCCAATATCCGAGAGTTTTTAGGTGAACTGATTCAAGCTTGTTTGCAGTTTCAACAGCCAGTACCGTTGCCGACAGTGGTGGCAGTGACAGGCACCAATGGCAAGACTACGATTAGTCAACTGGTGGCACAATTAACCCAACTTGCAGGCATGAGTAGTGCAGTCATGGGGACGGCAGGCAACGGTAGATTGGGTGCGCTCGTACAAGCCAGTCATACTACGGGTGACGTACTGGCTGTGCAGCAGTTCTTATATCAAATGGGGCAAGAAGGCGCTGAGGTATTGGCGCTTGAAGCCAGCTCACACGGTCTAGATCAGCAGCGCTTGCAGGGTATGCCAGTGAAGATAGCTATTTATACCAATTTGAGCCGTGATCACTTGGATTATCACGCCGACATGGCAGAGTATGCCGCTGCCAAAGCAAAGCTGTTCGATAAACGTCACTTCCCAACGCTGACTCACGCTATCATCAATATCGATGATGAGTACGCTCAAGTGATGCTAGATACTGCTCATGCCAGTGATTTGATGGTTTGGACTTATAGCTTACAGGCGACAAAAAAAGCCAGCTTTGTTGCCTCTACCATTATGCCAAGCTTAGAAGGGGTGAGTATTTGCTTACGCCCCCAGCTTACAGAAAGTCAGCTTGCCAATAAAGCGCTTAATGATATCAATATTGTCAGCCCTTTATTAGGGCGTTTTAATGTGGCCAATTTGCTTGCTGCAATTGCAGCGGCAGTCGCTTTAGGCATAAGCCTTGAGCGTATTGCAACCTTAGTGCCACAGCTACAAGGGGCTATTGGACGTATGCAGCGGGTGCCATCAAATGATGGCTGCTTTATCGTTGACTATGCGCATACGCCTGATGCTTTGAGTCAAGTGTTAGATAGCCTTAGAACTCATTGCCATGGACAATTATGGG
>JARIEH010000210.1 GCA_029256865.1 Psychrobacter sp. | reverse complement strand
TGCTGCAGATATTGAGCATGTACGTGAAGCCATGCGTCAAGATGGTGCAGCACTGTGTGAGTTCTTTTCCACATTTGAGCAGCGTTTAGCAGATGGTGAACGCTTAAGTGAGCTTGATGTCGATAGTATGCTTATCGAAGTACGCAGTCAGCAGCCGCATTAGGGCTCGCCAAGCTTTCCAACCATCGCAGGCTTTAATGAAAACGGTGCATTGCCACATTACCGCGCGACAACAGAAAAGTTCAGCTACCTTGATGTCGCTGAGGGCGAGGGCGGCTTATTATTAATAGACTCAGGTGCGCAGTATCAAAACGGCACCACGGATATCACCCGCGTGGTCGGCATTGGACAAGTAAGCAGCGAGCATAAACGTGACTTTACTACCGTACTCAAAGCTCATATTGCGCTGGCGCGTGCACACTTCCCTGAAGGTATTGCTTCACCACTCATCGATGCGATTTGCCGCGCGCCATTATGGCAAGCGCAAATGGATTATGGTCATGGTACGGGTCATGGTGTTGGTTATTTCTTAAACGTCCATGAAGGTCCGCAAGTAATTGCCTATAGTGCCAGTACGCCAAAAGAGCGCGCTATGAAAGTAGGTATGATTTCTAGTAATGAGCCAGGCTTATACCGCGAAGGTAAGTGGGGTATTCGTATTGAAAACTTGGTGGTCAATACGCCAGTGGCGAGTCCAACTGAGACAGAGTTTGGTCAATTTTTAAACTTTGAAACCATCACTTACTGCCCAATCGATACCCGTCTGATCGAGCCTACTTTATTAACTCAAATAGAAATTGACTGGCTCAACAACTATCACAGCCAAGTCTTTGCGGAGCTAAAAGATCGCGTCGATGGTGCGGCACTGGAGTGGCTAACTGAGCGTACGCAAGCCATTTAAAGTAAAAGCTTACCTCTCCAAAATAAAAAATCCCAGTAAATTCATTTACTGGGATTTTTTATGTGAAGACTCTTTAGATACAACGCTTACTGTATAGCACGCTTAGAGCATAATCAAAAGCTATCCTAATTTTTCTTAGCACTATTTTTTTGAATAATATCTTCAACGGCTTGATTTTTTTCTGCAATACCAGCTAACTGACGACTCACTTCGGCACGTAACCATGATTTTAAGTCTTCAGACAGTTGCATCATCTGCTCAGTTAGATAGTCATCAACGTGCACGCCTAACTCATGAATGAGAGCTTCATGGTCATTGCTTAAGACAGAATCTGTCGGCGACAGCTTAACCATTGCCTCTGTTTTGGTGTGAGCAATAGCATCAGTGAAATCACTTTTTTTGTCCGCTATGGTATTGAAACTTTTATGATGCTCGACGGTGTTTTTCTTATTACTGACCTCTTTACTGTCTGTATTCGCCGCGGTGTTAGTTTTTTCAGTTTCTTCCGTTTTTTCTTCCTGTTTCTTACTTTCTAAACGTTCAGCTTCTGCTAAGGCACGAGCTTCTTGTTGTGCCATTCTTTGTTCTTCTGCCAACCGCTGCTGTTCAGCGGCCTCGCGGTGTTTGGCTTGCTTAGCAGCGATTTCTTTAGTGGCAGCTTTTTGTGTTTCGTGCGCACTATATAGACTATCAAGATGCAAATCTAAATCAGGCAGGCTAAAGGTGAACTTCTCAATCGGTGTGTTGGTTTGCAGCAGAGTAGTGATATCCGTTAATTCTTGGACAATTGCAGCACGTACTGTCTCTGGCGCAAGTGTCCAGTGCTGATAGAATTGATGTGAAAACGAATAGCTTGACATAGACTCTTCCATAAATTTAAAAAAACACCCCTTATCATACGCAAGTAAGATAAGGGGCCGCAAGTGGGTAATCGTAGTAAATATGACGTTGAAGTTATAATGACTTCTATTATGCGTTTTTATACTTTACTGATTGACAGGCCAGCGTGCAAATATCAATGAGCCATTTGTGCCACCAAAGCCAAAGCTATTAGATACAGCGTAGTTTAAATCATCAACTTTGCGTGATTGGTTTGCCACATAGTCGAGGTTACAGTTATCTTCGATATTGTCTAAGTTTATCGTTGGTGGTACATGTTGATGCTGTAAGGTAAGCACAGTAAATATGGCTTCGATACCACCAGCGGCACCAAGTAAGTGGCCGGTCATGGATTTGGTTGAACTGACTAGGATGCTGTCTTTAACAGAGGCAAACAAAGTCTCTATTGCGATAGATTCTGCGACATCACCAGCAGGTGTGCTAGTGCCATGAGCGTTGACATAACCTACTACTGAAGGATCAATGCCAGCATCATTAAGCGCATTTTGCATGGCTCGTGCAGCGCCGCTACCATCTTCAGGCGGTGCTGTAATGTGACTTGCATCATCACTCATACCAAAGCCAACCACTTCTGCCAGTATCGTCGCTCCACGTGCTTTTGCATGAGCGAGACTTTCGAGTACCATGACACCTGCACCGTCACCAAGGACGAATCCGTCACGAGCTTTATCAAAGGGACGCGAGGCCTTGGTTGGTTCATCATTACGAGTAGAGAGAGCGTGCATCGCCCCAAATCCCGCCATCCCTAGTGGGCTTGAGCCTTTTTCACTACCACCAGCCACCATCACATCCGCATCACCATAAGCGATTAGACGTGCTGCTAAACCGATCGCATGGGTGGCCGTAGTACATGCCGTTGCAGTCGCAAGATTTGGGCCTTTAAGGCTATGTTTAATCGCTACCAGTCCAGCTGCCATATTGACAATAGAGCCTGGAATGATAAAGGGGGAGACCTTTTTGGCACCTTTATCTCGCAGCATATCACGGCTGTTTTCGATGGTTTGGATACCACCAATACCTGAGCCTAATATGACACCAAAACGCTCCTGATCGACATTTTTTACAGGCGTATCATCTGCACTTACTTCGTCAATATAGCCTGCATTATGCAGCGCCATTGAGGTAGCAGCGACACCATAATGCATAAATTCATCATAGCGACGTGCATCTTTTGCATTCATATATTGCTTGGCATCGAAGTCTTTGACGACGCCTGCAATTTGAGCACGGTAATCAGAAGCATCAAAATGCGAGATGGTATCAATCCCACTTTCGCCAGCCAGCAGGCGTTTCCAAGTGCTATCGACATCTAGTCCCAAGGGAGTGATAGCACCCATACCAGTGACTACGACTCGCGTCTCATCGGAACGCTCATAGTGCGGTGGCTTGTGCTGTTTTAGTGTCGTCTTTTCGACATTATTATTGGTGTTAGTGGGTGTCGGTGAACTGTTATGTTGGCTCATGCGATATATCCTATACTTGCGCTTTATAGAGGGCGTACCGTTTTAATACGGTTCATCGTAGGTTCTGATATGAATAGTGTTATATCCGTATTTTATCACCCATTATAAAACATATTAGTTTACGACTGTAAACTTATATTATATAGAAGGGTATTTACACAGAAAACTTAAGCAAAACAGACCTGTCCCAATACCACCTCTTTACTGGCTCCCGTGACTGCAGGTAAGTTGCCGGTTTCGCCCATCAGTGTTTGCCGTGCCAGCCATGAAAAAGCAACGGCTTCTACCCATGTCGGGTCAAGCCCCAAGCTGGCGGTAGTCTCTATAGTGCAATGCGGTAAGTGCGCTTGAAGTCGTGTCATCAAATACGTATTCAGCGCTCCGCCACCGCAGACGTAAACAGCACTGTCCTCTCTGTTTTTGATAAATTGATTGATCTGC
>JARIEH010000126.1 GCA_029256865.1 Psychrobacter sp. | reverse complement strand
TAAAGCGATGGCTGAGCATATTGCTGGTAGCGAAGCCTCATTTGCAATCTTGATGAATGAGCAGGCAGAAAAGCTTGGGATGAAAAACACCCATTTCGTCAACTCGACAGGTATGCCAGACGAAGGGCACCAAGCATCAGCGTTGGATTTGGCCATACTATCACGGGCAATTATCAAAAACAGTGGCGACTATTACGGTCTTTATGCTGAAAAAGAGTTTACCTATAACGGTATCACCCAAGGTAATCGTAATGCCCTACTAGCCACTGACCCTACGGTTGATGGTCTAAAAACAGGTCATACCGATGCGGCAGGCTACTGCTTAGCGGCCTCTAGTAACCGTGATGGCATGCGCCTAATCTCTGTCATTATGGGTACAGAAAGCCAGCAAGCCCGTGCCGATCAGTCACGTGAGCTACTTAACTGGGGTTTTGGTCATTTTACTACCGTCACTAAAGCACCTGTTGGGCAGTTTGTCAGTAAAGTACCAGTATGGTTTGGTGAAGTGAAAGAAGTAGAGCTTGCAACTGGTGATAGCTTACAAATTCTGACTGATAAAACGCAAAAGAATAAAATCACCACCGTGGTTGATATTCCTGAAAGCTTAGAAGCGCCTATCAAAAAAGGTCAAGAAATTGGCAAAATGATGGCGGTTATTGATGGTAAAGCAGTTGCTTCAGTGCCTATCGTAGCTACTCGTGATATTGAACAATCAGGCTTTATGAGCCGTATCTGGCAACGTTTTACCCGCTGGGCACAAAACTTATTTTAAGCACGTTGTTTAATAACCTGCATAAAAATATGTCTGCATTTAACTATATCTGCATTTAACTATAATAGTTAGCAGTGATTTTAGTATTAAAAAAGACGCCTGTTTATGGGCGTCTTTTTTATTTGTCTATCCTTATCACTATGTTCATGCCTACCGCCATCATTAAGACCAAGCGAGCCAGCTCTTTAATAAATTACTCAGCGCTTTATCTTCATAAGTCGCTACCTGACAGTAATCCACTCCGGCTGCTTTTAAGCCATGCTCAAAGCTGTCTAAATATCGTGCACGCTGCTGTGGATACCAGAACACCAATAAAGCCCGATAGTCGGTCTCAGAGGCACGAATACGCTTAGCCAATAATTCCGCCTTGCCTGCTAATACGTCTTCAGCAAACATCACCATATCGACTTTTCTATGCTGCATCTCATTAATAACGAGCTGTTCATGTTGATAGCAGATAACACGCGCGCCTAAACGCTGCAATTCATCCACTAAAGCCCCGCTATCTTGATCATAGTAGTAGACAATGACCAGTCCCGTCAGCAGCTGTTGCTGGCGCGATTGGCGTTGATTGGACGTCGGAATAGTAATAACAAACTCAGTCCCGAAGCCAAGCGTGCTCTCGACACTAATACTCGCACCCATCAACTGCGTCATCTGTTTGACGACTGGCAAGCCAATGCCCGTGCCTTCATACTGGCGAGTTTGCGA
>JARIEH010000197.1 GCA_029256865.1 Psychrobacter sp. | reverse complement strand
CGGCCTTTGGTGGTATTCAAGTCGTTGTGGCAGGTGATTTTTTTCAGCTGCCACCGATTGGTAGTAAGGGCGAGAGCAACCGCGAGAAATTTGCCTTTATGTCGGAAGCGTGGTTAGAAGCTAAGTTCCATATTTGCTATTTATCCGAGCAACACAGACAGGTGAGCGAGGCGGCTAATGGCGGACTTGATTTGGACGATATTCTCAATCAAATTCGCCGTCAAGAAGTGACGTTTGAAGCGATTGCAGCTTTAGAGGCGACCTTTGATCAAAACGTCGATATCAAACGCACGCGTCTTTATACCCATAATCTCAACGTTAATAGTATCAATGATAAAGAGCTTGCGGCGTTAGATGGCGAAATGATGCGCTTTACCGCCACGTCTACGGGCGATAGTAAACTGGTCGAGACCCTTAAAAAGACCGTCCGTACCCAAGATGATTTGGTATTAAAAGTCGGTGCCAAGGTAATGTTTATTAAAAACAATACCGAGCTAGGAGTCTCTAATGGCACGATGGGCGAGCTGATTGGTTTTGCTGCGGTAAAAATTAATGATGATAAAGATAATAGTGATGATTTGATAGAAGACGATAGTGAAAGCACTGAAAATAATGCTGATAAGAATATAAAAGGCAAAGGTAAAAAGACTACCAAAGACAAAGATAAACCAAAAGTTAAAAAGCCAAGCACGCAAAAAATGCCTGTGGTTCGGCTAAATTCTGGTCGTGAGGTCATCGCTGAGCCTGAAGAGTGGATCATCGAAGATGAAACTGGCGATGTGCTGGCAAGTTATCTGCAGGTGCCTTTATGTTTGGCATGGGCAATTACCATTCATAAGTCGCAAGGGATGACCCTTGATGCCGCTGAAATTGATTTATCTCGTACCTTTGAGCTTGGGCAAGGTTATGTGGCGCTCTCACGTCTCAAGTCGCTGGCGGGGCTGCAGCTACTGGGTATGAATGATATGAGCCTACAGCTTGACCCATTGGCGCGCGGGGCAGACAAGCGCTTCTTGGCACTCTCGGCTGAGGCCGATGCCAACTATGCGATGCTCGACGAAAAAAGCATGACGCAGGCGCATGATAAATTTATTTTAAAGTCAGGTGGTACGCTTAGTAAATCGGTCATTGATGCGTATGCAAGTCTACAAAAAAAGCGCCGCGAGCAACAACAAGCCCAGCAGGACAAAAAACAAAAACGGGGCAATCAGATCTCTGATAAATCGGATAGTACATTGCTGGCGACACGGCTACTATTAGAAGAAAGCTTGTCAATCGCTGATATCGCACAGACACGCGAGCTTGCTCAGTCAACAATTATGCGTCATATTAGCGAGCTTAAACGGCAAGACCCAAGCCTTGCATGCGACCATTTGCGTCCTGAGGATGAGGTGATTACAGCAGTGGGTAATGCTTATGTCGCGATTAAGGTGGCCAATAATCCCAATGAATTTAATGATGATGGCAGCGTAAAAATTAAGCCCATTTACGACAGCCTTAAACAAAGCGTTGATTATAATACCATTCGTTTAGCATTAATATTTATTGCGCTATAAGCTTTCTATATTCTTCTCTTTATTTTTTCTTATCTTTATAGTGATATGTTGTTATGCCTGATTTTTCTAGCGCTACCTACCGACTCACGTCAGATCCTGCCGTAGCGGTGGGGTTTTATGCAACAAGCGAGCACACGCAGCCGCTCAGAGTCGCTATTAATGGTTTTGGACGTATAGGGCGTAATGTTCTACGCGCACTGCTAGAGCGTTTTGAAGTACTCGGCCGCGCCATCCATGTGGTTGCCATCAATGACCTAGCATCGGCAGATATTTTATTGCACTTATTAAAGTTTGACAGTACTCATGGCCGTTTAAGTCGTCTTGGCGTCAGTGCAGATATCGTAGAAGGCACTGTTAATGAGTATGGCCAAACCCAGCTGTGCCTGACTAAAAACAATCATACTTACTGTATTCGTATGCTTTCAGAACCAGATCCCAAGCAGTTACCTTGGCAGACGCTAGGGATCGATGTGGTATTGGAGTGTACAGGATACTTTCGCTCTTACGACCAAGCGCATCAGCATATCGAAGCGGGTGCTCAGCAAGTCATCATTGGGGCCGCACCTTTCGATAACGTGGATGCTTGTATCGTAATGGGCGTCAATACTGATCTGCTGACGTGTGAGCTACCGATTATCTCCAGCGTATCCTGTACTACGCAAGCATTGGTGCCGCTGATAGATACGCTTGATAAAGCTTTTGGTGTGCAGTCGGCCATGATGACCGAGATTCATGCGGTCACCGCTGATCAAACGGTGCTGGATCAAGCGCACCGTGATCCAAGACGCGCCCGTGCGTCTGGTTACAATATCATTCCCACCACCTCTAGTAGTATTGCAGCCACCGAGCGTGTACTGCCAGCCATGGTAGGTAAGATTAATGGCCACTCTATTCGAGTGCCTACTATTAACGTCGCTGCTATTGATGTGACCTTTGTATTCAATGCGCCAGAGGTCAGTGTCGATGCGATGAGAGAAGTGCTTGTAGCAGCCAGTCAAGCGCATTTACTTGATATTATGGCCTATACTGAGGAACCTCTGGTCTCAAGTGATTTTATTCATCAGTCAGAATCGCTTATCATTGATGGTCAACAGCTGATGCAGGTTGGTAATCAATATAAGGTTTTTGCTTGGTACGATAATGAGTGGGGTTATGCCAATAGGCTGCTTGATATGTGTTTGCATCTGTCCTCCAGTAAGCAAGCATGACCTAAAAAACGCCTAGTGATAAAATAATTAAAGTTTTTTTAGATATGCGCTTGCATTCTTATTTCATATCGCTATAATGATGCACAAATGGAGACGTGGCAGAGCGGTTGAATGCACCGGTCTTGAAAACCGACAAGGGTTCATAGCCCTTCGAGAGTTCGAATCTCTCCGTCTCCGCCAAATTCAAAAAAGCCCCAATCAATTACTGATTGGGGCTTTTTTATGTCTTTAACAATAGTCCACGCTAACTGTCAATTAACTAAAAATAAAACAGATAATTGACCTGTAGCAATATTGCCCCTATAAATATTGCTACTCATAAGCTACTTGGAAAGGTTGTTGGTAAACTTAATCTTTTGGCCATCAGCTAAGGTAATCACACCGTCGCTGATTTCTATCGTTACGTCTTGCGCATTTCTAATAGCGCGCATGACGTTGATGTCTTCGATACTGCTTTCAATCACAATCTTACCTGCTTGTTCAGGCGCTATGGCTGGCTCGAACTGTATGAGCGGTATATTGAAACGTTTCCCTTTAGTCAGCTTAGCATCTTTCATCAGCAGTGAGCCTTTAAAGCTTTTAATAGCGACGGTGCCATCATTAGACAGCATAAATTGTAGCTTAACTTGATTCAAACTATCACTACTGCTGGTCTTTACGGGCAGTAAGGCGACAGAGTAGGTTTGTGTTTGGTTAGCACCTGTTTGCTGATTAATGATGACGGGGCTTTTTCTACCTGTTGGATTGTTAGGATGCCGGCGTTCATACTCACGCTGCTGTATCAAGGCTTGCTTGATAGTGATTCGTGGCATCGCTCCTGACTCGTATGCATCGCTAAGCTTCATACGCAGCATATAGCGGCTAAGAAGCTGTCTGTCACTCTCAGGTAGCTGCTCAAAGGTATCTCCCAGCTTTTTTTGCCAGTGATCAGAGTCAGTGGGTATGGTTTTTTTAATAGGATCGACTTGTGGCTGTGAGCAGCCATAAACGATCGGCAGTATCGCTAACATAATCGTTAGTAATAAAGCTTTATTAAAACGCTGATATGAACTCATCATCGTATACCTCCTTGTATGCCCTCATTAAGAATAATGACTATTTTATTAATATACCTCGTTTGCTAGCAGGGTGTGTTTAATTATCGCTAAATACCCTCTTAAACTTAAAATAGGGTATGAGGTAGTCAAATTTGAGTGTAAAAAAGAAGTGAAGATGAAGTGCAGATAAGAAGCGCGAGGATAAGCCCGCAGGAGGATATAAAAATGATAAGAAAGACCAAGTCTGATTAAGCAGGCTTAATCTTTCTTATCATTTTTAGCCGTAACATAAACCAGTAGGTCAATTGTTCCCAATATTGGTTTTTGGCTACCATTTTTAATCATTGTTTTGAAGCTCAGACAGTGGGTGAGTAGTGCTGTTGTCGTGAGTCACTACGATCGCTTTATCGATGATATGTTGGCTAACACCGCTTTT
>JARIEH010000172.1 GCA_029256865.1 Psychrobacter sp. | reverse complement strand
TGTGGGAGACCTTCATACATGACACTGGTCATACCCGCTAGCAGCGGTGCATAAATAGTATAGGAATGTCCTGCTGCCCAGCCCACATCTGATATGGTCCAAAACGTCTCACCTGCTTTGCCATCATGAATATAGTCTATTGATGTCGTGAGCGCCACCGCATGACCGCCGGTATCGCGTTGCACGCCTTTTGGGGTGCCAGTGGTGCCAGAGGTATAAAGCAAGTACGAAGGTTCGTTAGACTCAAGCCAGACAGGATCTACGATAGCACTGGCATCGCAGCTGATACGACGCTCAGTGGCATAATCAACATCTCTTGGTTGTGATTCAAAAGGCAAGATACCACGGTTAACGACCAATACGTGTTCAGGCTTATGATTGGCTTGCTCAACCCCTTGATTAATCAGGCTTTTATAGTTGATGATTTTACCACCACGCAAACCTGCATCAACGGTGATGAGCATTTTTGCCTCAGCATCATCCATACGAATGGCCAGATTGTGCGCGGCAAACCCCCCAAAAACCACTGAGTGTATTGCGCCAATACGGGTACACGCCAGCATGGCATAGGCCGCTTCCAAAATCATCGGCATATAGATAATAACCCGATCACCCTTGCCAATACCATGACGCTGCAAGACATCTGCAAAGTAATTGACCTCTTTATAAAGGTCATTATAAGTCAAGCGACGCTTGGTATAGTCAGTATAAAACTCAACGGTATTGCCCAAGTCGCTAAAAGCATCAACAATGGCAGGAAAGGTTTCGATCAATTCTTGATTAATCTCAGACGATAGCCAAATAAAAGCATCCTGCTCAGCGCGATCAGGCAGGTGACGATCAACGCAGTTATAACACACATTAGTCTCACCACCGACGAACCATCTGGCAAAAGGCAAGTTGCTGTCATCAAGGATTTGCTCGGGCTGTTTGTGCCAATAAATGCGCTTAGCTTGCTCGGCCCAGAATTGCTCACGATTATCAATAGAGGATTGATAGATCTCAGCAAAAGTAGCTGCTTGCGTAGCAGTTGGTGAATTTTGTGAAGTGTGGGGAGAAGGTTTTTTTATTGCTTGCTCGCTCATAATGGCTATCCTTAGCGTAAACGAAAAATGATGTAATACTATTTTTATGAATAATATCGTAATAAGGCGCTGGCTATCCGTGCCGAAATCAAAAAACCGATACGCTATGTATCGGTTTAATGCATATCTGTTTAAAATGTAGCAGAGCTATCGATAAAGGTCAACTGTTAAGCGCATAAACTACTCTAGATAAGTGCACTTTTAAATCTTCGTCTGCTTGCCATACATCTCACGCATGACTTTTTTATCGTGCTTACCGACAGAAGTCTTCGGTAACTCATCCACGAACTTAAAATCACTGGGTACGCCGTATCTAGGGATCATACCTTTACGGACTGCCTGCTCCGCAATTGCAATGATGTCATCAG
>JARIEH010000268.1 GCA_029256865.1 Psychrobacter sp. | reverse complement strand
ATTTAGGAGCATTAATCATAAGCGATGAAATACGAGTAAAATCAGGCTCAGATACGTTTTTACGTTCTGGGCTTTTTTATACCACAGCAGGTTTTGGCTAATAGGGATAAAACTAGCCAGAAAATTTGCCTTTTTGCTGTGTTTTAAGCGACAATGGCGCGCAACACATCTATGACACATTTATGAGAAGTAAAGATACAATGATAGCCATAGAAGTGTTGCTGATTACAACTGACTGAAATAATTATCTGCTATTCTATTACCATCACACTATTATTTTCGTACTATCTTTAGGTCAATTATGATCATGCCTTTTTATTCATATTTATTGGAAGTTTGCTAACCCATGCTTGAGAATGCCGAAAACTCGAATCCCCCGATCGCTCTAGAACTACAAGATATTCATAAAAGCTTCGGCTCATTGGCTGTGCTCAAAGGGGTTTCCCTTACTGCCTATGACGGTGATGTGATTTCTATTTTAGGGTCTTCTGGCTCTGGTAAATCGACTTTGCTGCGCTGCATCAACCTACTTGAAAAGCCTACCCAAGGTCGTATTATTATTGGTAATGAAGAGCTCATATTAAAGCCAAATAAATCGGGTGAGATGCAGGCAGCAAATATTAAGCAGCTAGAGAATTTGCGTGCGCGTGTGGGTTTTGTCTTCCAAGGCTTTAACTTGTGGCCGCACAAGACGATTTTACAAAACATCATTGAAGGGCCGATACAGGTCTTAAAGATTAAAAAAGATCAAGCCATCAGTGATGCCGAAAAGTTATTAGACAAAGTAGGATTGCTTGATAAAAAGGATGCTTACCCAGCAAACTTGTCAGGTGGTCAACGCCAGCGTGTTGCTATTGCCCGTGCATTGGCAATGCAGCCAAGAGTATTGCTATTTGATGAGCCAACCTCGGCACTTGATCCTGAACTGGTCAATGAGGTGTTGGCGGTCATGCGTGAGCTCGCAGAAGAAGGGCGTACCATGCTGATTGTCACCCACGAGATGCGCTTTGCTCGTGAGGTATCCAGCCAAGTGGTGTTTTTGCATCAAGGTATTATTGAAGAGATGGGCACGCCTGAGCAAGTCTTCGACAACCCAACCTCAGCGCGGGTCAAAGACTTTATGGCTTCTCATCGTCAAAACTAATCCCGTCTTGAAACACGTCAGTTTTGCACCTATCTGACCATAAATTTTTACGTGTTTTTTATGACACAATAATGACAGTCAATACGTAAAACGTTTGTTTTTGATATTTTAGTCAGGTATTATCGATGAGATTATCACTCATTAATACCTACTATTATCAGCGCTAGCACGGATGCTAGCGCTGATAATAGTAGAGACACCTATCCAAAACCAAGCAAAACTAAGGAACGTATGATGTCGAATTCTCGTCTATTGTGGTCATCGATGACCATTACTGCGGCTCTAGCGCTTAGTGCCTGTAGCCAGCCTGCTAATGAAGCCACCGATGCCAACGCTGATGCTGCTACGACAGACATCGCCGGTAAGACCATTCGTATCGCCACTGAAGGTGCATACCCTCCTTTTAACTATACCAATGCTGATGGTAGTTTGGCAGGTTTCGATATTGATGTGGCCAATGCGCTGTGCGAACAGATGCAAGCGAAGTGTGAAGTCGTCGCTCAAGACTGGGATGGTATTATTCCAGGACTTTTAGCACAGAAGTACGATGCAGTCGTTGCGGGTATGTCGATCACTCCTGAACGTCAAGAAAAAGTTGACTTCACCGAACCTTATTTTGCCAATACCATGGTATGGCTGACGGATACCAAAGGCAGCTTCGACCCTATGACGATAGCAAACTTAAAGCTTGGAGGTCAGCGTTCCACTACGCCAGGTGTCTATCTACAAGATAATTATGACGGTAAAGATGGTAACACTGTGCAGCTTTATGATAACTATGACAACGCTTACTTAGATCTAAAGTCAGGCCGTAGTGACGCTGTGCTGGCTGAAAAAGTCTCTGCCAAATCATGGTTGGCAGATAACCCAGAAGGCTTCGGTATCGTAGGTGATGAGATCGACAACGATGACAATATAGCTATTGCTGTTCGTAAAGGTGACGCTCTTAAAGACGAGTTTAACAAAGCTTTGAGCGAAATCCGTAGTAACGGTGAGCTTGCCCGTCTTGAGCAGGCAAACTTTGGTCAATAATCCCTTGACTTAGAAACGTTATTTGATTTAGAAATGAAGGAATAGCAATGATGACATCATCAATAAAAATAAAAGCAAAATGGCTAGCACCTTTAAGTGCCGCCATGCTTATACTGGCGGGCTGTAGCAATGGCTCAGCCCCAGAGGAAAGTGCTGTCACTGATAGCGCGGCTGAAGCTCCAATGACTGTAAAGATAGCGACCGAGTCAAGCTATAAGCCATTTAGCTATACTGATGCTGAGGGCAAACTGATTGGTTATGAAATTGAGCTAATCGATGCGTTATGTACACAAATGAATGCAGAGTGTGAGCTTATCTCCCAAGATTGGGACGGTCTTATTCCAGGTTTAAACGCGCAGAAGTTTGATGCCGTTATCGCTGGTATGTCAATCACCCCTGAGCGTAAAGAAGTGGTCGAGTTCAGCGACCCGTACTTTCATACGGGTATTATCTTAATTGGTAAAAAAGGCGATGATATCAGCGTTGATGCTCTAACCGGTCAGCCCATTGCCTCGCAGCGCTCAACGGTTGCTTCACAGTATCTGCAAGACAAACATGCCGACTCTGATATTAAGCTTTATGACACCCAAGACAATGCTTATTTAGACTTAACCTCAGGTCGCGTCCGTGCGATGATGTCAGATAAAGTGACTGGTATCGACTGGTTAAAAACTGACGCTGGTCAAAACTATGAAGTGAAAGGCGATGAGATCAGCACTGAGGAAGATGCGATGGGCATTGCGTTTCGTAAAGGAGATCCTTTGGTAGCTAAGTTCAATACCGCTTTGACTGAGATTAAGGCGGATGGCACCTACGAGAAAATCACTGGTAGCTACTTTGGTACTGGTACTACTGCCGCTGCACAACAAGCAGAAGCAACGACCAACTAATCTACTTAAAGGTCTTTTTTTTAAAAGGCAAGTCACTTCAGGTCTGCATGTTATCTAACAGTGTTTCATGTTGATGATATAGCAGACCTGAAGTTTTTATGAGTAAGCAGTTTATCTAGTAACAAACCTAGGAAATCAAGGATGGCTATCGGTAATATTCCAAGAATTAATACTTCGCGCAGCAGTTTTTTCCAACACATGATGACTGGAAAAATCAAATTCAATACTCGCTCCAGACACCGTCTATCGCTGTCACTTGTTGCAGCAATGACTGCCGCTACCTTAGTGGGTTGTGGCAATGGTCAAGAAGTTGAGAATAAAACCAGCGTAGACAATACAGAAGCGAATGCCACTACACCAACGAGCGATGTACTACGTATTGGGACAGAAGGCGCCTATGCCCCTTTTAACTACACCAATGCTGATGGAACGCTTGGCGGTTTTGACGTCGATATGGCCAATGCCATCTGTGAAGATATGCAAGTCACTTGTGAGATTACCGCCCAAGATTGGGATGGCATTATTCCAGGATTAAAAGCAGGGAAGTACGATGCCATCGTAGCGGCGATGTCTATCACGCCAGAGCGCGCGCAACAGGTTGCTTTTACCGATCCTTATTTTAGCAATTCTTTGGTTTTTTTGGCGAAGAAAGACAACCGTTTTGATCCTAGCAACAGTAGCGATATTGACGCTCACTCCATTGCCGCACAGCGCTCTACGGTGTCCTCGCAGTGGTTAGAGGGCGCGTACCCAACAGCCAATATGAAACTATATGATACGCTAAGTAACGCATTTTTAGATTTAGGGTCAGGCCGAGTGGATGCCATGATCTCTGATAAACTCCCAGCGCTAGAGTGGCTAAGCTCTGAGTCAGGGGTCGATTATGTGGTCAAAGGTGATGAGATTGACATCAACGACCACTTTGCCATTGCTGTGCGTCCTGGAGATGAGCTGCAAGCAAAAATCAATCAGTCATTGGCCAATCTGAAAGCCAATGGCACTTATGAAAAAATCAACCAAAAATACTTTGCATTGCCAACTTCTGATACGACAACTGTCAACCCTGAAGCCATGACTGACAATGCTGCTCAGTAGCTCTGATTTGTAGTCACTCTGCGATAAGTACGATGATGGTCTTTTAAAAGGATATTACCGAAATGGCGATGTCCTTTTTGCTTTTGATAAAAAATGAGCATTTTTTAGATATTGTTAAATGTCGGTTTTTATCCTGATGAGTGTCTATTTAGGCAAGCCTTTTACGTGTGAGTTTTAACATAGCAGCGAGTGAATATGATAAAATCAGCGCTCATTTCTACTGTGTCAATTACCGTCGCCATAATCGTATGCAATTCACGTCAATCTATGACGCAAAAAACTCAGATCTATTTGGTCTAGCATACGATTATCAGCAGCGCTCAGCTATTGATGCTGATTCTTTTAACTCATATTTTGCAACTTGCTAATATAAAGAGACTGAGTGGACAACTGTGTTTGATTTACAAGGATTTGGCGCGCTATTACTAAGCGGCGCAACTGTCACCATCAAGCTTACTGTGACCAGCTTAATCATAGGCATGGTCTTGGGGCTTTTGGGTGCCACAGCCAAGCTGTCTAATGTCTGGATACTGCGTAAAATCGCGACTGTCTACACGGCGACGATGCGTGGTATTCCCGAGCTATTATTGGTGCTGTTCATCTACTATGGTGGCTCCATGCTGCTCATGAGCATCCTCAAAAAGTTCGGTTATAACGAATATGTTGAGATCAGTGCGTTTTGGGGCGGGGTGATGGCGCTCTCCATTGCCTTTGGTGCCTATGCGACTGAAATTTTGCGTATGTCCATTCAAGAGATTCCCGTCGGTCAGAGCGAAGCTGCGCAAGCTATTGGTATGCGTCCCTTTCAGATATTTTATCGGATTACTTTACCGCAAGTATGGCAGATTGCACTGCCCGGTCTTGGTAACTTATTTCTAGTGCTGCTAAAAGACACGGCTTTGGTATCTGTCGTAGGTCTTAAGGACATCATGTATCAGTCATCGCGCGCGGCTCAGTCCACACAGCAGCCTTTTACTTTTTATATGGCGGCTGCGATTATTTATTTGGGTCTAACGATGTTGATCACAGGGTTCATGATGTGGCTTGAGTGGCGTGCAAATCCCGCAGCACGCTATGCCAAAAAGCTGAGCCGTCAAACAACTCCCCGTCAATCGACCATAGGGTAGAGGAGAGAGTCTTATGGATTGGAACTGGCAGGTTATTTTTGATCATATCCCAGATTTACTAGGCGGGGCGGTATTGACCGTGCAGCTAGTGGTTATCTC
>JARIEH010000093.1 GCA_029256865.1 Psychrobacter sp. | reverse complement strand
AAGCCAAGTTTACGAAATAGCCCTAAGCTTGGCTGATTATGGGCAAAAATAAGCGCGACGACATTATGAATGCCTAAACTTGGTGCTTGGGTCAGCATCCAGCGTGTCAGTAAGCTGCCCAAGCCTTGTCCATGATACTCTTGATGCAGATAAATACTGATCTCAGTGCTGATATGGTAAGCCGGTCGCGCATACAGATCACTGAAACTGCCCCATGCCACCAGTGTTGATGACCTATCCTTCTGTTTTTCGCCGCTATTTACAAGTATTTTGACCACATAAATGGGGCGCGTTGGGCTGTTCAGATGCTCAGCAAACCAAGCCGCACGTTCATCGATAGTCACCAATGCCAAGTTAGCAGTCGCCTGCTTACCAGGTATGCTTTGATTATAAATCTCTACTATAGCTGGTAAGTCCTCTATGATGGCTCGCTGCACTATGAACTGATCGCTCAGCCTAACCATGGATAATATAGGCGATGTGGAGCTGAGATCAGACATAAGTATTCCCTGATAATAATGAAGTGTTGCTGCTAAGCAGTTCGTAATGCGCTGATAGTCGTGTCAGTGCTGCTATTTTACTTTATAATGGCAAGTTTTGAATATATCTATAGTCAGAGAAGTCTAAAAATGACAAAAGGCGACCGAGCACAGATTGTACCAATAGGACATCTAGGCCGGTTAATAGCGTAGCGACTTACAACTGCTTCGACCCTGCTTTGATTATGGATGTATTTTTACCTATTACCTGACCCTATGACAGCTGCAAACTTATGAATACCTACTTTCTTGAGCAACTGATGGCGTTACCAAGCGCTGTGCAGGCAAACACTAGCCCCATAGAATTAGCACCCTGTGTGCTGACTATTGGTAACTTCGATGGCGTACATTTAGGTCATCAAGCAATGCTTGCTCAAGTACGCAAGTTGGCAGATGAGCGTAAGCTTGGCTCAGCAGTGATGATATTCGAGCCGCAGCCACGCGAGTTTTTCTCGCCAGCAACTGCCCCTGCACGCCTGACCAATCTGGCCGAAAAACAAGCTTTACTGGCAGAGCATGGCGTTGAGACTTTAATTGTCGCCAGCTTTGATGCTGCTTTTCGCGCGCTATCAGCACAAGCTTTCGCGGATATTTTAGTGCAGCGTCTGAATGTGCAAGCGTTGGTTTTGGGTGACGACTTCCGTTTTGGTCATGACCGCATAGGTGACAGTCAGTTTTTGCGTAATTATGGCTTGCAGGTGAACAATCTACACACCGTCACTGATGATAGCGATGCAGCCGAGCGTATTAGCTCTACCCGTGTCCGTGACCTATTACTGGCTGGTGACATCAGCGCAGCCAATGCTTTATTGGGACGTGATTATGCTATTTCTGGTATCGTAGTAGGTGGCGATCAGATTGGACGTACCATGGATTTTCCCACTGCCAACATAGATCTGGTGCGGATCAAACCTGCCCTACATGGAATCTTTGCTGTCGATGTGGTACTACTTGATGCGGATGATCAGATAGTACCGAATGGACTGAGCGCTTTAGCAGAAAATGAACAAAAAGGGTTAGCAGGTCTAAGACCCCATAGTTTATTTGGCACGGCCAATATAGGTACCAGACCTTCTGTGGATAAAGCGCTTGAATGGCGCTTAGAGGTGCATTTTCCGCAGCTGCAAGCGAACCTTTACGACAAAAGATTACAGGTACGCTTTTTACACTTCTTGCATGGCGAGCGCAGATACGAAAGCTTGGATGCGCTAAAGAGTGGCATCCAAAATGACATTACAGAATTACTAGAATGGCGAACAGAGCAACTAAACTGAATATTCGTCATCAACTAAAAAGCTTAACCAAAAAACCCATAATCATGAGTATTATGGGTTTTTGCTTTATTTCTTTGTTGTTATACGCTTGGTATCAAATACCTGAGATTAAGCACTGGGATGCATACGTACATTCAGCTCA
>JARIEH010000100.1 GCA_029256865.1 Psychrobacter sp. | reverse complement strand
GAGCGTAATGATAGAGTCATAGCGCAAAAGTGGGATGTTACCTTTGGCTTAGTTTTTGGTGAGATTGGTCAGGAGTTGCTAGACAATCTCAAAGCCAATGTGCCGCTCCAAGAAGCAGGTCGCAACTCCAATATGGTCATGGTGCTGGCACGAGCGAACAAAAGCGTGCGCGTCTTTGATCATATCGTCAGCTCTTTAGCTGATGGACAGCAGCCTGACCTTGAGGTGCTTGCGCAAGTCGGCTATATCTTGCGCACCACAGCGGTCTATGGCAATGGGAAATTTGGTATTTACGACTTTAAACCCTTAGATCATAGCGAAGACTTTAATCAGTCGTTTCGTGCGCAGATGTGTGCAGTTTATCTTTTGCGGGAATTTAGTTTGGATTGGGTTGATTTTTTAGCGAAGAAAAAGGGCGGTCGCAAAGCGGTCGCGCTGCATCCAGAGATTAAGCGCTATTTGGGTATTGGTAATGCGACGGGTCTGGGTATGGCGCCATATCTCATCAATCATCCCTGTGTCGTCGACCAATGGCTCACCACTCGTGAAGAGGCATTGCAAGCGACATTGGTCTGTAACATTGAACCTAAAAAGACGGAGCATCTTTCAAGTTTACTCAAGCGCGCCATTCAGCATTTTACCGAAATTGTTACGATTAATGAGCCGCAAGTGTTATTAAATGAGACGGTCGTTAATGAACTGACATTACTAAAAAGCACCTTGGTCGCCACCGCTGAAGACTACACGACATGGGCTGAGTTCCTGCAAGCTCATGATTACTTAAGCTTTGAGAGCCAAGAAGTCATCATCTCTTGCTTAATGGAGCTGTATGCTGAGCGTGTCGATGCGTTTCAAGAGAAAGTCAATGCCGATGAAAACCTATCATTACCTAAAGGCAAGGTGATTCAGGATTTGATAGAAGTATTAGAAGCACGCTATCGGTGGGCCATTGATGTGGATTTCAGTCAGCCTGAAAATGTCTATTGGTTTTGGTATCGCTCGATAGATAAAGAAGAGCCACGCATGGGTGTGCGTGGACAAGAGCCTGGTGATGATCGTGAGCTGGCACTGGATATTGGCAGGCAAGCCAAAAACCTATATCTGGCATTACAGCAAGCAGATCCACAGCAGCTGATATCCGAGTTTATCTTAAGCAAACCCAAGTACCGCGCTATTGCTCGACGCGTATGGACCATGGGTCATAAAAAAATGGGCGATATACAGATGAATGTCTTACATAAAACCGCATTACCGATGCACCTGCTACGCTGTAAGCTATCGATGTTCGGCGCGACCAAATTTGATCCCAGATCTGATCGATGGGTAAGAATTACCTTGTTTCAAGGTGCGCCTTTATTTGCCGACGTTCATAGTGATGAATGGCTGTTTCCTTTACTGCCCAATTTGTCCAAAGAAGCATCATCCACACAAGAGTCATCCACACATTAGAGAGGTTTGAGACATGATTGTATCGCACAATGAAATCGTGGCAATGGTATATAAAGCCTTTACTGGGATGCATCGAGAAGTGGGTGAAGCAGATGTGATCGCTTCTATGGTCGCTGAACTTGAGATGGCGGGATTGGACGGTGTCCGCCACTTTAATAATGCCAGCCCATATATTTTAATGGAGCAAGATACGCCCATCGCTATCGTCCATCAAGAAAAAGGCGCGATTCGCTTTGATCTCCATGGCAGCAGCCTGATTTGTCATTTGCCTGCGGTGATGGATTATGCTCTAGAAAAAATGGGTGATCTGGATCACTTTGAGATTTACTTAATGAACTGTCATAATCGTTGGTTGGCTTATAGTGAGCTGGTTAAATTGGCTGATAATGGCATTGCCTGTCTGGCAAAGTGGGATAATGGTACAGCACCTAAGCACACTTTACTGACGCTTAATCAAGGCTTTGTCTATCCTGATTTGTACTTTTTTAATGGACCACAAGCCAACTATAATACCAATGATATGATCATTGAACTGGCGACAGCTAACTTCAATATTGAGCGAGATATCGAGCATTTTGATCATAAAATATCGACGGATGAGCTGTTTGAAACCCATCAGCGTGCATGGAAAGAGGGCATCCATGTCGATGATGAGCAGTGGGCGATACTCAAAAAAACAGCTGCCGCGATACTGGTAGAAAACAGTGAAGAATCCAGTAAAGGCGCAGGTGGGGTATAAAGGATTAATGCTTATCTCACTCAACTTTAAATCTGCGTATGACTTTTCGAGTAGATTAACTATATTTTACAAACTCAGGACTGACTCATTATTAGTGCTAAAATAGAAGCCACGAGTTAAGGCGTTCGCAAAACGACTCAACCAACACGCGATGAAGAGAAGTTTCTATGAGTGCGTTTTCTAATTTTGGTCTATTTATTACTTTAAGCCTGTTATTATCAATACTACTGGCTTTAATAGTCAGTGCACCTTGGCTGCGACTAATAAAATATCCAGATGTTTTGGTAGACAATCGACTCATCGATATCAATATTGACGTGTATAAATCAAGATTGCATGAGTTAAATGCCGATAAACAAGCAGCCACCATCAGTGAATCTCATTATCAAGCGCAAAAAACAGAGCTTGAGCGTCAATTGTTAGATGCTGAGCAAGTAACGACAGCCATGCAGCCGCCAAGTTTGGTGAGTCGCCTGATGCTGATACTCTGGATACCTGTATTGGCTGGCTCGGCTTATATGGTTATCAGTGATCGCAGCAGTGTGTTTACTTTATGGCAAGAGCAAGAGAGGGTCGGTCAAGTAGCAGACGATCTGCTCACAGGCAAGATTAACGAGCCACCAGAGTGGGCGCTAAAAGAAGGCTTGGCACTTTTTTCAGCGATGCAGACCAACGTTCACCATCATGCGCATGACCCGCAGCGCTGGTTAAAGCTGTCTGAGATGTTTTTATCTTTTGGGGCGACGGAGTCAGGGCTAGAAGCACTATCCAGAGCTTATAGGTTGGCTCCTGATAATGAAGACGTTGCGATGATGTATGCTCAGACCAACTTCTTTGCTCAAGGTGGCAGTCTGGATGATAATATCCGCCGTACTTTGCAAGGGGTGCTTGATAGCAGCCCAAACAAAGAAGAAGCACAGATGATGATGGCGATGGGTGAGGCACGTGCAGGTAATTATGAGCAGGCGCAAGAGTGGATAGGTAAGATGCGCAGTAGCTTTGAGCAAAGAGCAGGGGATTATAGCCATGAATTAAGTGGCTTAGACAATCTAACCGCTGATATCGCTGATCAACAAGCGCAGGCAGCTGACGGCTTTGATATAACCGTCATCGTGACCCCAAGCTTGCTGCCTCTGATAGTCGCCGAGGATGTGTTGTTTGTTGCTATTCGGGCAGCAGAAGGCGGAGCACCTTATGCAGCAAAACGTGTGCCGATTAGTAATTTAAAGCAAGGCCGCATTGCAGTAAGCCTGAGCAATGCAGATATGATGATGCCAGATCGAACCATACAATCCGCACAAGCGTCAGGTGAGCAGTTGGTCGCGACCGCGCGAATCAGTCGTTCTGGTAGCGCAAACTCTCAGTCTGGTGATTTATCGACTAATCCAATCATATTAGCAAATGAGCAGCAGCAAGTGAGTATCGAAATCAATCAGCAAGTGCCTTAGTTATTACCAACCATTAAATACTGATCAATCAATATCCCTAAGTTAAAACTAACTGATAACCATCAAATCAGACATCGGCTCAGAGGTTTTTGTCATCAAACGTCTTTAGTCGATGCCCTGTCTTTTTATCTGCGCAATCTCTTCTTATTCGCAACACTTCTTTTTATTGATAACAATTATTTATAACAAGCTGGAAATATACAGTCATAGTATTTTTCAACCGTATTAGCCACCTCCTAGCTATCACGGTTTTCGCACATTATGATTTTCGATTTACTAATGAGTCTTTATCTTTTGAGTTTACTATTGTGCACTTATTTTTTAAACTTTTAGCTTAAATAGCTCACGAATAACTTTGGGCTGATTCAAATAAATGGGACTTAATTTTTTCTTACCAAAATACTGAAGAGAAATAGAGCTTTATCTCTATTTTTAGGCTAAATGTATCTAATTTGTGCAAATATAATACGCTTTTATGTTATCCTTAGTAATTATAAGGAATTAAAATATTGCGAGCATTTGATAATGAACAGCAATAGCGTAATTTCTCTAAAAACATCATAAAGTCATTAGCCTATATTTAATAATAAATAATAAAAGGCACTGATTGCGGTATTTAAGAAATAAAAGAAAATTAATTATTTTATATATTATAAATAAGTATTTTAAATAGCTTTTTTACCCCCTATTAGCTATCGTGGATCTATTGAGAGGTGTGCCATGCCACATGAAAAGCAACTGCAACAACAAGAGCAGCCAATTAAGCGTCAATGGCTTAGCGCTTTGGTCATGTCTTTTATTGCCTTGCCAATTATAGCTGCGCTTTTTTTAGCAGCTTACGGTTTTATCGTTTGGTTTGGTCAAATGTGGTTTTGGGGGCCACCGTCCTAAGCTATTACTAGGCCGTTTATTTAAGGCGGTCTTCTCATATATTTAGCCTCCTCATACAGAGTGCTAAAAACATTACCGCATATATTATGATGAAAAATGGTAAGGAACTATCATGAACGCTATTAAACGCCTATTAAACTGGCTGCGTCGGCTTCTCTTTAAACCTTCCACACAAATCGGACTAGGCATTCTGGTCATCATCGGCTTTGCTGGTGGGGTTTGGTTTTGGGCAGGTTTTACCACGGCACTTGAGGCAACCAACTCCGAAGAGTTTTGTTTATCTTGTCATACGATGGAAGATAACATGCTGCCCGAATTACAAAGAACCGTGCATTGGCAAAATCGTACGGGTGTCCGAGCAGAGTGCCAAGACTGTCACGTACCGCATGAGTTCACTGATAAGATGGCGCGTAAAATGCAAGCATCACGTGAAGTGTTATCACACGTGATGGGCGATATCGGGACCCGAGAAAAGTTCTTAGATCATCGTGGAGTGTTGGCGCAGCGTGAATGGAATCGTTTTAAAGCCAATGATTCAAGAGAGTGCCGTGCTTGCCACGATTACGCGAGCATGGACTTTAGTAAAATGCGGGTCACCTCACAAATGATCATGCGTAGTGCGGCTGAGCGTGATGCCAGCTGTGTCGATTGTCACAAAGGTATTGCTCACGAGCTGCCAAGTATGGAAGGTATGCATAACCCGGCATTCGATTCATTAGTGTCAGAAGCAGGCAGCACCAAGATTAAAGTGGGCGAAACCTACTACAATATCGTTCCTCAAGATCTATACACTAGCGCTGATAAGTCCACCAGAGCAGGTAATATCGAAGTGGCGACTCCAGTAAAAGTCATCGCGCACGAAAAAGGTATGACTCAGATCGAACTGGATATGTGGCGTAAAAACAAAGGTTACGGACGTGTATGGTATACCCATTTCGGTCTAAACATTGTCGACGTTGTCATCGAAAAAGAGCTGTCTCGTGACAAGAATCTGGTAACAGTGAAAGAATCAAAAGAAGATCCACTTACTGGTCTAGAGTGGCAAAAAGTGAGCGCTCAGCTTTGGGTCGAAGATGGGGGGCTAATGAAAAGTATCGAACCTGCATGGGATATCGCTGGTCAAGCTTATAGCGATAACTGTAGTACCTGTCATCGTCAGCCAGATCCAGCTGGGCACGATGCCAACCAATGGCCAGGTTTATGGAGTGGTATGGTCGGGTTTACAAACGTAGATGATGAGTCAGGTGCTCTGATCCTGAAGTATTTACAATTGAACTCTTCTGACTTTGCTGGTAGCGCACATGGTGCAGGTTCACCAGAAAACACTCCACAAATGGCACGTCCATAATATAAGAGGTATATCATGAAAAATATGAATCGTAGAGGCTTTCTTAAGTCATTGATCGCTTTATCTGGCACTGCGTTATTACCCATACCGCTGCTTGCTGACGATAGTATTCTGACGACCTCTTTTAATAAAGATAAACGACCTGACACCAGTGGCTGGAAGATGTCTGGTGCGCATTGGGGAGCTTTCCGCGCTAAAGTTGAGGCTGATAAACTCGTTGAAGTGCAACCTTTTGAGTTTGATCAATATCCTACTGAAATCCTAAATGGGGTTCCGGGTATTATCTATAGCCCATCACGGGTACGCTATCCCATGATCCGCGTTGACTGGTACAAAAACCGTCATAAGAGTGATACTTCTCAGCGTGGCGATAACCGTTTTGTGCGCGTCAGCTGGGATGAAGCGTTAGATCTGCTCTATGAAGAGCTTGAGCGTGTGCAAAAAGAGCATGGCCCATGGGCGTTACATACGGCGAACGTTGGTTGGCGCTCGGTTGGTAATATTCATAGCTGTGGTAACCATATGTTACGTGCTATCGGTATGCATGGGCGTAGCGTAGGGACAGCAGGGGATTACTCAACTGGCGCTGGTCAGATGATTTTACCTTATATCCTAGGTTCTACTGAGGTGTATTCACAAGGCACCTCATGGCCGTTGATACTTGAGAACTCCAAAGTAGTTATCTTTTGGGCGAACGATCCGGTCAAAAACTTGCAGGTTGGTTGGAATACTGAAACCCATGAAGCCTATGAGTACTTAGAACAGCTGCGTGATAAAGTCAGAGACAAAGACATTCAAGTCATTTGTATTGACCCAGTCAAGAGCAAAACTCAGAACTATTTAGGGTGTGAGCAGCAGTACATTAACCCGATGACTGATGTCGCGTTTATGTTAGCGATGGCGCATACTTTGTTTACCGAAAAACTCTACGATGAAGAGTTCCTTGATATGTACGCGCTGGGCTTTGATGAGTTCACGCCATATCTGATGGGTAAAACCGAAGATATGGTTGAAAAGACTCCAGAATGGGCAGCGGCAATCTGTGGTATCGAGGCTGATCGCATCCGTGAGCTGGCACGTCTCATGGCCAGTAATCGCACGCAGCTTTGCTTTGGTTGGGCGATTCAGCGTCAACAACATGGCGAGCAGCCTTATTGGATGGGTGCGATTATCGCCGCTATGCTCGGTCAGATTGGTTTGCCAGGTGGTGGTATCAGTTATTCGCATCACTATAGCTCTGTTGGTGTGGCATCATCAGGTGCCTCGATGCCAGGCGCGTTCCCCCTTAATTTAGATACGGGACGTAAGCCAAAGTATGACAACAATGATTACGCAGGCTATAGCTCTGTCATACCAGTCGCCCGTTTCGTGGACTGTCTGCTTGAGCCTGGTAAAAAGATTAACTTTAATGGTCATGAAGTGACTTTGCCGCCGTTTAAGATGGGTATCTTCTCAGGAAGTAACCAGTGGCATCGACATCAAGACCGTAACCGTATGAAAAAGGCTTATCGTAATATTGAGACAGTGGTATCTGTTGATTATAACTGGACAGCGACTTGTCGTTTTGCTGATATCGTACTGCCAGCTTGTACGCCATATGAGCGTAACGATCTCGATGCTTACGGCTCATACAGTAACCGTGGTGTTATTGCCATGCACAAACTGGTGGATCCGCTCTATCACTCCAAGTCAGATTTTGATATTTGGTACGAGTTCTCTAAGCGTATGGGCCGTGAGTTAGAGTACAGCCGTGCGATGAACGAGATGCAGTGGATTGAGCAGATTTATGAAGACTGCCGTGCGGATAACCTCAAAAAAGATTTCTATATGCCAGAATTTAAAGAGTTCTGGAAAGAAGGTTATGTGCTCTTTGCAGAAGGTGAAAACTGGGTGCGTCATGCTGACTTCCGTGAAGACCCTGAAGTAAACGCCCTTGGTACACCTTCTGGCTTTATTGAAATCAGCAGCCGAAAGATTGCCAGCTATGGTTATGAAGACTGTAAAGGTCATCCGATTTGGATGGAAAAGACTGAGCGTTCGCATGGCGGTCCAGGTTCGGATAAATACCCATTATGGCTACAGTCAGTGCATCCAGATACGCGCCTACACTCACAAACTTGTGAATCCGAAGAGCGACGTGCAACTTATACGGTACAAGATCGTGAGCCTTGCTACTTAGGGCCAGAAGATGCCAAGGCACGTGGTATTAGGGATGGAGATCTCGTACGAGTCTTTAATGATCGTGGTCAGCTATTGGCTGGTGCCGTGGTGTCAGATAACTTCCCACCGGGTGTTATCCGTATTCAAGAAGGTGCATGGTATGGTCCAACAGGGCCTGAAATTGGGGCACTAGATACTTATGGTGATCCGAATACCCTGACACTGGATATCGGAACGTCGATGCTGGCTCAAGGGCCAAGTGCCAATACCTGTCTGGTTGAGATTGAGAAATTCGTCGGTAAAGCACCAGCTGTCACAGCCTTTGGTGGTCCTACCTATGTCAATCCAGACGGTAGCCCTGCTTCGATTACTTAATAGTCTGTAGTCTTGTGACTATCAACAATACTGGCCTAATAACAAGCGGATCTAAGTAGATCTAAAAAATGCCTTTGTAAATTGGTTTTAGGATTTACAGAGGCATTGTCTATGATGCGCATTGACTATCATTGATGCATCACTCAATACCATATAGAATGAGCTGTATAGAACATATATCGTTCACATTGGATATAAAATGAGTATAACCACACAATGGCAAGCTGCCAACACAGCACGTGCTGCACTTTATCGTTGGTTCGCTGATATTTTTGCTCGTGAGCTCACATCAGCGACTTTAGAGCAGTGGCAACGTGATCAGTATTATGAGGGTTTGCATCACGCTTTTGTCAGTCTTGATTTAGAGCCTTATAGCGAGCGCGTTAAAACAGCCATTGCTGATTTCAAACAATTTCCAGCCGAAGATCGTGCACTTGAGCTGGCTGCGGACTTTGCGCATCTTTTTTTGCTCAGTGGTAGAGAAAGCGCGCCACCCTATGCATCATATTATTTAGACAGTGATAAGATGCTGCATGGCAAGCCAGTAGAGCAAATGCGTCACTTTCTTGAGAGCCAACAGCTCAGTTTACACTCAGAGTTTCGTGAGCCTGACGATCATATTAGTGTTTACTTTATGGTGATGAGTTTGTGGATTAATAATACCAACGAGCAGAAATTAGATATGGTCAGTACATCGACGGAGCAGGTCGAGTTTCTCGACAGTGCTTTACTCAGTTGGTTGCCACAGTTTACCGAGCATTGTCAAAAGATCGGTGTAAAAACTGACTTTTATCCTGCGCTTATCGCTTTAGCAGAACAGTTTGTATTAAAGGACAGAGAAGCGTTGGCGGATATTGTAAATGAGCAATAATACGCAATATAAGCACTGACATCTAAAAGCCTAGTCCCAATACAGACAGTACCCATCCAGTGTCAACCCAGTATCAAAGAAAAGTGAGCAAAACTGCCGTGATTACTATCGAAGCGCTACAGTCCGCTATCAACCAACGCATTGATGTTTATAATCAAGTGGACTGGCCTTTGGCTAAAAGAGTCACGCAAATTTGTAGCCTATTAGAGAGTCGAAATCACATTCTGGCACAAGATATTACCTCGCAATTTGCAGTACCAAGACAGAATCTGTCTGCGATGGATGGTTATGCTATTGCTCAAGGTAGTGAACTCTCAAAAGATAGTAGCATTGAAATCATCGGCGAGTCACAGGCTGGTAGCCCTTATGTTGGTGAGATAAATGCAGGGCAGGGTATCCGTATCTTTACAGGAGCTGTGGTACCAAACAATTGCGATACGGTCATCATGCAAGAAAATACCAACTTCGATATCATAAAAAGTACTATTGATAAGTCGCATGCTTACCGCATAACCCTGACTCAAGATGCCAAGATTGATAGTAATATTCGCAAGCAAGGCGAGGAGATTGAGTCTGGTGAAGAGGTCTTACAAGTAGGTAAGCGCCTGAACCCTGCTGATATCAGTTTGCTTGCTAACTTGGGCGTGGATAAAGTCAGTGTCTATCAGCCTTTAACGCTTGGTGTACTGGCCACGGGTGATGAGTTGGTCGCAATAGGTGAGCCACTAGAGAGCTTGGCAAAAATCTATAATTCCAATACCCCCACACTCAAGAGCTTGTTGTCTGATTTGCCAGTCGTTATCCATGATTATGGTATTATTGCTGATGATTTAGAGAAGACAATCAGTGTCGTCAATCAAGCCATGCAAGAGTGTGATGTGCTTATTTCTACTGCTGGCGTGTCCGTTGGTGATTATGACTTTTTGACCACCGTGATTGAAAAGTTAGGACAGATTAATCATTATAAAGTAGCCATGAAGCCAGGCAAGCCTTTCGTGTTTGGTGAATTGAATAAGGATCTCGATAAGCCCGTATTATACTTCGGTTTGCCGGGTAATCCCTTATCTACCGTCGTTGGCACATTACAGTTTGTCATTCCAGCGCTATGGCGTCTATCAGGGGTAGGCATCGACGATTTGCCCAAGGCATTTAGGGTATGGGCAACGCTTGAAAATGATATCAAAAAATCCGTTGGGCGCACAGATTTTCAGCGTGGTATATTGACTCAAGATGAGCAAGGTCAGTTCCGAGTAAGAAGTTTTGCGAAACAGCAATCGCATCGTATCAAGCAATTAAGCCAAGCCAATTGTTTGATGGTAGTGGCGAAAGATACAGGCAATCTATCGGCAGGGGAAAATGTTCAGGTGCTACCATTTCCTTGGTCATAACTTGGCCATAAAGAGCATAGTGGTCGATATGTTATTATGTTGGTCAGCACCGATAAACTACTCCGTTAGTAGTAGTTATTCATCTTAGGGTGAATAGTCTACCTCTTGCCAGGCATTATAATAAAAGCATTATTAACTTATTCTCATTTTTCATTCACAACCTGAGGCAACGCCTAGAGCACACACCATATTCAACATTAACGGTAATTATTATGAATCATCTCGCCCCCACTATAGGGAATGCCTCTGTGTATTCACCCCTTGTTTCTGACGGGTACCAACCTATTACGCCGCCTTCTATTTCGCACGCCTCACTCATTAATTCTCATACGCTGACGCAGCCATTAACAGATGGTTTCGCTCGGCGTCTGACGTATCTGCGTTTGTCGATCACAGATTTCTGTAACTTTCGCTGTGAATACTGTCTGCCTAATGGCTATCAAGGCAAGCGCCCTGATGATGAGCTAAGCGTGCCTGAGATTGCTACCTTGATACGCGGCTTTGCCCAAGTAGGTACCCAAAAGGTTAGAATCACTGGCGGTGAGCCCTCCATTCGCCGCGATGTGGTAGAGATTATTCAGACCATCAAACAGACAGCTGGTATTGAAACCGTCGCCATGACCAGTAATGGTTATAAGCTTGGTAAGCATTTGGCAAACTGGCAGGCAGCTGGATTGAATCAACTCAATATCAGTATGGACAGTTTTGATGCCAGTACCTTTCATAAGATGACGGGCTTTGATACCTTGCCACAG
>JARIEH010000143.1 GCA_029256865.1 Psychrobacter sp. | reverse complement strand
CGTGCAACATGATAGTTGCCGTTACATATTCAGTAATGATGAGGAACAAACATGATAGATCAAAGCTTATTAGATGCCGTTAAGAGCTATAGCGAAAACATGACCCGCCCGATTACCTTCGTATTGGGTAGCGGTGAGCATAGCAAACGTGCGGAGTTGATTGATTTCTTGACCAAAATAGCGGGCACCACAGATAAGATTCATTTTGATGCCGATGCTAACGACGACAGCTTACCAAGTCCGATTAGCTTTGCAGTACTGAGCCATATTGATGACAGCTTAGTGGATACAGGCATTGTTTTTAGCGGTATCCCAGGTGGTCATGAGTTTACCTCGCTGATTTTGGCAATCTTGCAAGCGGGTGGCCACACGCTGAAACTGGACGAGGGTATTCAAAAGCTGATTAAGCGCTTTAATAAGCCATTGCAGTTCCAGACCTATGTGTCGCTGTCTTGTCACAGTTGTCCAGAAGTGGTACAAGCGCTGAACCAATTCGCGCTATTAAACGATGGCATCAGTAATGAGATGATCGATGGTGCATTATTCCAAGAACAAGTGGCAGCGAATAACATTCAAGGCGTACCAGCAGTATTCTTAAATGGCGAACCGTTTGCTAACGGCCTGATTGACACCGCCAAATTGATTGAGAAGTTGCAAGAGCAGTTTCCTGATTTGTTGGCAGAAGCGAACGATGATGCTGAGCAGTTAGAGCAGCAAGATGTCACCATCATCGGCGCTGGTCCTGCTGGGGTTGCCGCCGCGATTTATACCGCTCGTAAAGGCCTAAAAGTGACGATGGTCGCTGATCGTATTGGTGGACAGGTCAAAGACACACAAGACATCGAGAACTTAATCTCTGTGCCATTGACCACAGGTACTGAATTATCTGCCAATTTTGAGAAGCATTTGCGTGAATACAATATCACGCTAAAAGAACACGTTAGTGTGAAAGAAATTGGTGAGACGGAAGAGGAAAACTATAGCATTCATCTAAACACAGGTGAGACGTTTGAGACTCGCAGTATTATCTTAGCGACTGGTGCCCAGTGGCGTAAGCTTGGTGTTCCTGGTGAAGAAGAAAACGTTGGTAAAGGCGTGGCTTACTGCGCGCACTGTGATGGTCCTTTCTTTAAAGGCAAAGACATCTCAGTCATTGGTGGCGGTAACTCAGGTATTGAGGCGGCGCTTGATTTGGCTGGTATCGTTGAGCATGTGACGGTGCTGGAATTCGCTGACGAGCTAAAAGCCGATCAGGTATTGATTAATAAAGCCAAAGAAAAAGACAATATCGAATTCATCACCAGCGCAGCGACGCAAGAGATTAAAGCGACTGACGGTAAAGTGACCTCTATTGTTTATCAAGATCGCAGCACAGGTGAGACTCACGAGCGTGAACTATCAGGAGTGTTCGTACAGATTGGCTTGGTACCGAATACGGCATTCATCGAAGGTTTCGTTGATTTAAACCGCTTTGGCGAGATTGAGATTGATGAGCGCTGCCGTACCGATCGTAAAGGTATCTTTGCTTGTGGTGACGTCACCACGGTGCCCTTTAAGCAGATTAATATTGCGATGGGTGAGGGTAGTAAAGCAGCACTATCAGCATTTGAGTACTTAATAATGCAATAAGCTATTTCGCTCTAAATTTAGTTTAAAAAGCCACCTCTTTTGAGGTGGCTTTTTACGTCAGGGACAATCAGTTCTTATTCCTCATTAAAGCAATAATCGGCAGCGCAATCACATACATCAATACGCCATATACGGCAGCAGGTAAGGCGATGGCTGGTAGACCAACTGTTGTTCCCATAATGATAGGGGCTAAAGTGATGGCAGTGGTACTGTTTTGAATACTCGTTTCTATTGCGATGGTTTTGGTATCAAACCAGCTAAGCTTTAAGGCTTTAGAAGTCAAAACGCTCAACACAAATAAAGCCATAATGATAAGTGCCAGCTCAAGCCCCATTGATGTCAACTGCAACTTTAGGAGCTCCCAGTTAGAAGCGATGGCCGCAAAGACAATCAAGACAAAAAATAGACTGGCTAAACCATTAAGAATGCCACTTTTACGTATCATAAATCTACGGAACTTATAGCGAGCGAGCATGCCTATGGTAACAGGCAAAGTCGTCAATAAAAACATCACAATACCAATTTTGACCGCGCTAATAGAGCCCGCTTGGTCTTGCATAAAGTGGTTAAAGGCTAAGGTGATTAAGATAGGTAAGGTTACGACTGATAGCAAACTGACCACGCCAGTAAGTGCCACTGAGAGCGCGACATTGCCCTTGGCGTAGTAGGTGAGCATATTACTGGTGACACCGCCTGGGCAAAAACTAATCAGCATAATACCAAAGGAGATGGCTGGTGGCGTCGCCATCACTGAGACTATCGTAAAAGCGACCAAAGGCACGAAAACCACTTGGTTTACTAAACCCACAAAAAACGCTTTAGGGTAGTTGACGATCACCTTAAAGTCACTGGATTTTAGCCCTGTTCCTAAAGTGAACATAATGTAGGCAAGTGCCAGCGGGAGTAAAGCCAGCGCAGTATTACTCATGAATAATTCCCTGTAACATTAAAAGTCATATCTGAATGACTTTTTAAAAGGCCTACATTCCTTGTAGTGATATATCAGTAAATACGCCCTAAGATATCGTCTTAAATATCATAAAGCCCACATAGATATATGGGCTTGGTTAACAACCATTTAAAATATCTTATCGATTAGTCGTCTAAAAGATCCATTTGTTTCGCTGCTTCATAGATACCTGTTGAGCGATTGCCAGTACGGCAGAATATCAAAATAGGCTGTTCAGCTTGGTTAAAAAAGTCCGCGAACGCTTCGACGTGCGTTTGATTCAGCTCACTACCAGCAAATGATACTTCTTTATAAGCCACGCCTGCTTTTTCAGCAGCCGCTGCGATATCAGCACTGGTTGGTTGTCCAGGCTCTTCACCATCAGGACGGTTATTAATGATAGTTTTGAAACCATTTTCGGCAATCATGGGTACTTGATCAGGTGTGATTTGTCCAGTAATGCTAACTTGATGGCTCATAAGAGCTCCTTTTTTATCGGTTTTAAGTGATTTGAAGAAATAAGGGGTAATAAAAATGTATGTAAGTGCGTCTCGATATAGTGTCATCTCATAAGGTATCTCTCGTGTTCTTTTTTATAGAAAGATATCTATAGCAGACCTTGCATCAGAGCACTTTGGTAGAGCAGTTTTGCGCGTGCGCCAGTACCACAAAACATCAATATAGGTTTGGGCAACGCATGATAATAAACGGCAAACTGCTGCACAGTCATATTGCTCAGGCGTTCATCATCAAAAGGCAGATAATGATAGCTTAAGTTTGCTTGTTTGGTGGCGACAGCCAGATCACAGCTATTAGGCTGCGTGGTTACTTCGGCATCGGGACGCACATTGAGCACCGAGCGATAACCAAGCTCAGCAATTTTGAGGCATTGGCTGGGATAGATTTGCTTGTAAATCGTTAAATCATCGGTCATAAATAATGTCAGTTATGAGTATTAAAAAAGTTAATAGAGAGTAAATAATCAGCTAGGCTTCTACAATAGAGATTTTGGTCTTATTTGGATATCAGCTTTTTGACATAGCAGAGTAATTTAGCATAACACAGGTTTTAGCATAACGATATTTGCTTACTGCCGACAATAAATATTATACATTTAGTATAAAACCTACTCCGTAATATTTAGCCATTATTTGGTTATTAGGTATCTGTCAGATCACTGACAGCCTCTATCGTACTGAGATAAACCTGTCCAGACAATTCAGTAATGAGGGGGGTGTTACCAATCACATCCATCACAGGACCCTTAATAAAGCTGAAGTGTAAACGCTTGTTTTGCTGAGCCAGCTCTTGGTTCAGAGTGCTGAGCATCTCTTGCGCCGTCAGGTCAATATGATTGACCGCCGCCATGATTAGAATGATTTCATGTGCTTCTGGATATTGCTGCATTGCATTTAATATCCACCGATGCACGGACTCAGTATTACCAAAAAACAAGCTCTCATCAATGCGTAACATCAATAAGTTTTTAAAAATCAGCGTATCGTGACGATTGATATTACGAAAATGCCCTGTACCATCTAATTGACCAACGATGGCCATATGGGGCTGGCTTGACTGCCATATGAGACTGGCAAATGACATCATGAGTCCAATGACCAGCCCAGTATTTAGCCCGAATATAAGGACACCAATGAATGCTGCGATAAAGCTGGCAGCATCCAAGCGATCACGCTGCCATGCAGATTTTAAGGTTGCGACATCGATCAGTCCAATGATAGAGGCCATGATGGTTGCGCCAAGCAGCGCATAGGGTAGTGGGGCAAGTGCGCTGCCAAAGGCTATTAGGGCAGCAACCATCACCAGCACCGTTACAAAGCTGGCAAAAGGTGTCTTAGCACCTGAGTCAACGTTGATAGCCGTACGTGAAAACCCGCCCGCTACTGCAAAGCTTTGAAAAAAACCACCTGACAGGTTAGCCAGACCGAGTCCTGTCAGCTCACGGTTGGCGTCAAAGGTCTCACCGCGCAGTCTTGCATAGGTGCTGGCAACCGAACTACTAGAGACAAAGGCAATCAGTGCCATTAATCCTGCGGTTGGTAACAAGTTTAGCGCTTCATTAAAGTCTGGTATGTGCGGTAAGGTAAAGCTTGGTAAACCTTGTGGGATATTACCAATCGTTGCCACCCCAAGCTCGCTCCATTGCAGACTCACGCTCAGCACAATAGCGATGATCAGTAGAATCAGTGGAAACAAACGCTCTGCCCATTTGGCATAAGAGGATGATAGCCACGAATGCCATACCCATTTTTTGCCATAACGGTTGGCAACTAAAAGAGCAAAGGCAATAATGCCAATGAGCAACGTTAGCGGATGCAGCTGGCGTGCATACATCTGCATACTAGATAAATAATGAATTAAGCTACTACCTGCGATCGGAATATCTGTTAGGTACTTGAGTTGGCTGACGAAGATAAGAACGGCTGCCCCACTGACAAAGCCTGCCGATACCCCGCGACTGATGAACTGCATGATCCAGCCAAGCTTTAGCTGACCCGCAATCCAGAGCAGTGCGCCTACCATCAGTGCCAGTAGGCTTGCCATTAGCACATATTGCTCAGTGCCTTGCTCGGCATAAGGATACAGACTACTGGCCGTCATAATAGCGGTGATAGCCACAGGTCCTACCGCCTGCACATTGCTAGAGCCGAGCCATGCATAGACGATGACAGGGACAATCGCTGCATATAGGCCATAGACAGGGGGCAGTCCTGCTAGTACCGCGTAGCCCAAGCTTTGAGGGATGACCAACACGCCCACTACCAATCCTGCGATGACATCAGTCGGCAGGTCAGCAAGTTGGTATTGGCGCAACCAAGCAGGAATCAGTCGAGCAGCGATAGAGGACATATCAATTCATCATCACATCAAAGAATAGGGCAGGCGTTAAATGGGCAACTTATAGCAGGTTGTTTAGGTTAGCCATCGAAAAGTATCACTGTAAGACGTATGAGTCTGTTTTTTTACTAGTCTACTTTTGCACAAAAGCGCTGATAGAGCAGTTGCAGTACTGCCAAAGCATCGTCGCTTGCGATACTGTAATAGATTTGCTTGCCATCACGGCGTGTCGAAACCAGCTCATCTTTACGCAGAATACCGAGCTGTTGTGACAAGCTTGGCTGTCCGACACCGACTAAGGTTTCAAGCTCACCGACACAAAATTCACCTTGTGTGAGCTGGCAGAGAAGCAATAGACGATCTGGGTGTGAAAGCGACTTTAGTAGCTGGCTGGCTTGCATAGAAGCTTGTTGCATTTGTTGAGCCAGATCTGTCGGTGCAAAGCCAGTGATGCCTTGTTCTGATCGATCAGAGGTGTAGCGAGTGTCTGTCATTGTTGGGCTGATTTCTGAAAGAGAAGTCATGAGAGTGAGCTCCTTGTACGAAGCGGCGAAAATTGTCGCGGCATGGGTTTGTGATTTATTGTGATCATTATATAGTCAAAGAAGCTCTAAGTCGCTACGGTGTTAAACTCTCTAGATAGACTGTTTGTAAAATCTACGCTTGTTCACCTTATATCGATTTTATTCTTCTTAAACTAGGGTTATTGATGATTAACCCTCTATTGTATAACAGATTATATCAAATTATCTCCATTTACATTATATAAATTGATAAAGTGTGTAATAATTGCTATATTAATGGCAACAGTTCAGGATTATTTATAGTTAAATATCAAAATAGATATATAAAAATAGAGAGGTACTCATGGAAGTTCATTCTTTTTTGCATAGCGATACAGAAACTTATACCCATGTACTTGCGGACGTCAAACATAAACAGTGTGCGGTCATCGATCCAGTATTAGATTTTGATGCCAAATCAGGACGTACCGATACGGCTGATGTTGATAAAGTGATTAAATTCGTACGCGACCATGATTGGGAGTTGGTTTATATTATTGAGACTCACGCGCACGCTGATCATTTATCAGGCGCCATCCATCTAAAAGAGACGTTAGGTGGACAGTTGGTGATGGGTCGTCATATTACCGAAGTACAAAAAATATTCAAACAAATTTTTAACTTTGACACCAGTTTTCATACCGATGCGCGTCAGTTTGATATCTTGACAGATGAAGGCGAGACCTTAGCGCTTGGCGATATTACCATTACCGCCATGCACGTACCAGGGCATACACCCGCTGACATGGCTTATATTGCCGCTGACGATGAAAAGACAGTGGTGTTTGTCGGTGATACGTTATTTGCGCCTGATGTGGGCACGGCTCGTTGTGACTTTCCAGGTGGCGATGCCAAAACTTTGTATCATTCTATTCAAAGGCTACTTGAGCTTGATGATGATACCGTCATGTATTTGTGTCATGACTATCCAAGTAAAGGTCGCAAGCACTGTCCAACCACCAGTGTGGCTGCACAAAAGCTGGGTAATATCCATGTAAAAAATGGTATTAATGAAGCTGAGTTTGTACAGATGCGTGAGAGTCGTGATGCGACCCTAGAAATGCCGCGATTGATCATTCCATCTGTACAGGTCAACATTGATGCAGGTCATCTACCAGAACCTGAAGACAATGGGGTGCGCTATCTGAAAGTGCCGCTTAATGCACTTGTTTAATAGCGACTGAATAGATACACCATTTACAATAATGCTAGTCTAAGCGGTAACGGTGATGGCTAGCTTGTTTTTCAAACACTAAGCGATAAAGCTTAAGGAGTCAGCAATGAAGGCGAATGTTGGAAGTACTGAGAGAACGTTACGTATTGTAGCCGGTTTGGTCATTATTGGGCTGGGTGTGTATTACCAAAGTTTATGGGGGGTGATCGGTTTGGTACCTTTATTGACGGGCCTGTTCCGTTTTTGTCCCTTGTATACCATGCTCGGTATCAATACCTGCAAGCGTTAAGCGGCTATTAATCTTCTGATAGTATAAGACTGATAGAGTAGGAGTCATGTCATGAGTGAGCCAAGTTTTCATATCGTTTGTCCACACTGTCAAGCGACCAATCGCCTGCCAGCAGCACGACTAAATGCCAAGCCCAACTGTGGTAAATGTACTCAGCCGCTATTGACCAGCAGTCCGCATGAGCTGACTGCGCAAACGGTCAATAAAGTCATCCAAAAAAATGACATTTTAACCATCGTTGATTTTTGGGCAAGCTGGTGTCAACCGTGTATTATGATGGCGCCGCAGTTTAAGTCGGCGGCGAGTGAGTTGCCGCAAGTAGTTTTTGCAAAGCTACAAACGGATAAGTATGAGCAAGCGGCAGCCCCTTATAATATTCGTAGCTTACCAACGATG
>JARIEH010000043.1 GCA_029256865.1 Psychrobacter sp. | reverse complement strand
TTCGCCAGTGTGGCTATCGGTTAACTGCGCCCGTTCAACATGGCGGGTGGTCGCCGCCTCGTCTTTGACTTCTCCAAAATAGACATCACGTAGTAGGGTGCGCAATATCGATGTCTTACCCGTATTGGTATGGCCAACGACCGCCAGTTTTAGCGGCTCATCACTTGCGATGGTGGTTTTGTTGGTAGGAATGTGCTCAGACGATACGGATGAGGTTTTTGACAGGGGTACGTTACTGTCTGTAGCAGTACGCTCATCATGTTGAATAGTATGATTGGCGACATCTTGCTCTTTATTGATATTAATAGGCTGCGATGCATCAGGATCCTGAGGATAAGCCTTGTCTGCTAAAAGGCCTTTAGGCTGAGTATTAGCATTATTATTGTCGTGGTTCATGTTAGGATCTTATTTTAAATGTTGATAGCTGATGTATTCATTCAAGTTTACAGCAAGTTAAGTCAGAGTGAATACAACCATGAAGTAATATAGGTGACATACTTTTAGCTGTGTGGGCCGAATAGGCTTAGACAGCACTCGGTGGACGAAACAATACTCTGAGTTTTTTCTTCAAACCTTTGGCACGAAAAAAGCGATGCCACATACGATAAAATACCGAAAATATTAAGCTGAAAATATTATCATGACTGGTTTCGCCAACCGCTCCATACTGAACTGGGTTATTGGTAGGGTCTTCTGCTACATAAGTGCCAAACCAACGATCAAAAATAATGAGCACGCCGCCGTAGTTTTGGTCAATATAGTCACCATTGGTGCCATGATGAACACGATGATTGGACGGTGTATCAAAGACATACTCAACCCACTTGGGAAGTTTTCCGACGGTTTCAGTATGGATAAAAAACTGATAGATAAGATCAAGCGCATAAAAGAAAAACACCCATACTGGATGAACGCCAAGTAGCATCAGTGGGACAAAGAACAACCACCATCCTGTGACTGAGTACAATAAACTCTGGCGCATGGCAGTGGACAGGTTCATATGATCGTCTGAATGATGCACCACATGCGCTGACCAGAACCATTGCACCCGGTGTGAGGCACGATGAAACCAATAATAACTGAACTCAACAGCGATAAATATGGGAATCGCCGTCAAAAAAGTCACTTCAATGGTGAATAAGCGATACTGATAGAGCCATAAGCAAATAGGCAATACCACAAGCGCTTGTATAATCAGCTCAAAGCTCAAATAAGAGCCACCCAAGCTGAAGTTGGTCATGGCACGACGCCAACTAAACCCGCCAGCGTCACCACGCTTCGATTGATAAAGCCATTCCGCGAGAAACAATAAGAAAAAAGGCCCCCCAGCCAGCGGTAATAACCACTCTTGCCAGTGTGCCGGTAAGATATTTGCCAGCAGGGGCTGCCATGATTCAGGAGCGATGGCTAACACACTCTGATTGAGCATCTCTTTGTAGCCATCTAAGGTCTGTCCATACTGACCGAAACTTATTAAACCGTCACCATTATTATCTGCCATGGCTCTAACATCCTACTGTATCATTATTATGTAGTGCTTCTTAACTCTTTAATATAATCCTGACGTCTGATAAAAGTAGCATTGTTGATGAACGCTGGCGTCACTTGTCAGTACCACTGATATTTTAAGCGACACTCAATTCAATAAGGGTCTTCAGCAGCCAGTGGCGATTAATATTGATTAATAGTGCTATCCACCAAGCCAATCTTACGATTGGCCAATGCCGTTTGCCATTGTTGATAACGAACTGCTTGAGGAGACTCAGGTTCATTAACTGAAAGGTCATTATTTAACAACTGTACAATGAGCCCGTGTTTTGCTGAATGGGCAATACGGTCAAGCTTACGCAGTGTACCGCGATCAGGTAATGCCTGACTATGAATACCTAATAATACTTGAACAGGATGCTGCTCAAGGTGAGTGATAAGACGCTCCATGTCATCACGATCATCAACGATGCCAAAGTTTTCAACGGCATCATCCGTAGCGTCGAGACCGAGTTGCCACCAGTTATCCTGTTCTGAAGGATATTCAAGTAAGGCAACCAACTTCTTGCCTGTACTAACAGTCGCTTTTGGTGCGACTGGAGCAGGTGCTGCTTTAAAGTCATCAGCATCAACGACTTGGCGTTGCCAAAAGTTCAGAATTTTTTGATAGTAGGGCAGTTTGATGTCCAAACGCATTTTTTTGCGACGAAACATCAGCGCACAAAACGCCCACACCAGCGCTCGGGGGACAATACCGTACATAAGTAAGCTACCGATTAACAAGCTTGCCCATTGCCGTGCGACAGAGAGTGGCATGGCATCCGTGACCAGTCGGCTCTGTACGATAGCAGTACTGTCTGGCACAGCAAAACCAACCATACTTGGTAGCCAACCAAGTACATTGGTTAAGCCAATCAATGCTTGATCTGAGAGTAATGTTGATTCCCAACTAAAACTATACTGACGCACAATCAACAAAAAGATGATGGCAAACATCATACCTGTCAAGGTAGCCAACCATAACTGGTGACTAAACCGACCTAAATACCAACGCATACCGCTATGCTGCAGTTGACGCTCATATAAATCGACCGCAGCCTTGGTGACATCGTCTTTACCTCGTATTAAGTAGCTTGGACTGACAAAGCTGGCAAACCAACTGGGAGACTGACGTCCTTGATTCATCAGGGTCATGACCAGCCAGCCGCCAAGCATAATGCTATGAAAGCCAAGCAAACAAACCAACACATAAAAGAAATTCACAACATTGGACTGTAATAAGGTAAATAATCCTAAAAACCCTGACACGCACCACACAATGCTCATGATGACCATAATGCCTTTGATGCGGCCATCGATTGTACCCAGTACCCGCGCCAGATTACCGTTACTGTCTATACGCGACGCCCGCCGATGCAACTTTTGCAGAGGCTTACCATCTTCCGTCTGCATTTTCTCAGTGACCAACAAAGGATCCGTCGTAAAGACATGCTGCTGAGTCTCAAGCGAGCGCACCAGTTCAGTGAGTTGATCTTGTGGTGATAGCATGATGGGGTGATATCCGTGTCAATAAAAAATATTAAGTTATTTAGATAAATAGTGAATTAGAGGTATTGTAGCGTATTTGACCATAGTATTATTTAGGATTATCCCTACTTAATCCATGCATATTTCCTCATCAACAAACAATAGCCATACCGTAGCAACTGCTTATTTATTAATAAATTGTCTCTAATTATTTCACATACACTGTGCTATGTTAAAGATAATAGTAACGTTCATACTAAAAGCGAGACAAAAAGAATGAAAAGGAAGGTGCTATATGGATAATAAAATCTATCTTATCATCGGTGGGACTGGTGGTATTGGTCAGGCCATGGTTCAGCAGCTGGTGCAAGCAACGGCTAATGAGCCAGATAATACCCGCATTCGGGTATTTGCCACTTATCATAGAAGCGTGCCGAATTTTGAGGCAGACAATCTGTGTTGGCTGCAGATGGATGTGAGCGATGAGGGGAGCATCAAACAAGCTGCCGAGAATATTAAACAGCAAAGCCCACATCTTGATTGGGTCATTAATTGTGTCGGACTACTACATACTGAATCTGCGCAACCAGAGAAGGCACTGCGGCAGGTTGAAACAGATTTTTTCTTACAAAATATGCAAATCAATGCGTTGGCAGGATTACTCATCGCCAAGCATATCAAGCCACTGCTTGCAAAAGCAACACGCAGCGCTGACAAGCCTGCGATCTTTGCGACCATATCAGCCCGTGTGGGCAGTATCAGTGATAACCAACTTGGTGGTTGGTATAGTTATCGGATGAGCAAGGCGGCGCTGAATATGGGCATGAAAAATCTCAGTATAGAATGGGCGCGCTCACTCAAAGACGTGTGCATAGTGGTGATGCAACCAGGTACGGTCAACACGCAGCTGTCGGCCCCGTTTCAAGGCAATGTTGCGGATGGGCAGTTATTTTCACCAGCCTATAGCGCAGAGTGTCTACTAGAGGTGCTCTCAGGTATGAGTGCGGCTCAATCTGGACGTTTCGTCGATTGGGCAGGAGAGTCAATCCCGTGGTAGGGTAGCGCTCGAAAAAGTAACTGCTTAAACCAAAACGGTGTGTCACTGATTAAATCAGTGACACACCGTTTTGGTTTATAGAGGTTCGATTCAAAAAACGCAGTCAATCACTACCTAATTAATAACAAACAAGTCCATAAACTCATTGACTGGCGTTTGCTCTAGTTGAGCTTGATCCTCGCACAACTCGATGATCTCTGCACAACGACTCTCAACAAAGCGGGTCGCAAGACTGGCCTGAAACTTCGCTTCTAAGATAGGAATGCCTTCTTCGCGGCGGCGTTTGTGGCCAAGGGGGTATTCAACGGCAACTTTGTCAGTGCTGGTACCGTCTTTAAAGAAAACTTGGATGGCATTGGCAATAGAGCGCTTGCTTGGATCATGATAATCTTTTGAGTAACTCGGGTCTTCTTCCACAACCATCTTACGGCGTAAACCATCAATCATTATATGATGCTGTTCATGATAATCATCTTCATAGTTTTCTGCCATGAGGTCGCCCGTCAGTAGAGGAACCGCGACCATATATTGTAGGCAATGATCACGGTCGGCAGGATTGGCAAGGGCGCCTTCTTTTGAGATGATACGAATCGCTGATTCATGGGTGGTCAGTACAATTCTCTCAATATCATCGATTCTGTCTTCGATGCGTGGATGCAAAATGACAGCTGCCTCACAGGCGGTTTGTGCATGAAACTCGGCAGGAAAACTTAACTTAAATAAGATGTTTTCCATCACATAACTGCCAAACTCACGCTGAAAAGTAAAGTGGCGCTCGTCTTCAGGTTTGAGTACCAAGTCTTTATTGGTATGGCTAAACAATACATCATAAAAACCCCACTGCGGGGCGGTTAACGCACCAGGTATTCCCATCTCGCCGCGACGAGTGATATCTACCAAGCGTACGGCACGACTGGTTGCGTCACCAGCCGCCCATGATTTACGGCTACCAGCATTGGGCGCATGACGATAGGTGCGTAGCGCTTGACCATCGACAAGTGCTTGTGAGATAGCCGCCATGATACGCTCGCGTGGTAACTGATACAATTTAGCGACAACCGCAGTTGAGGCTAGTTTCACTAAGAATACATGATCCAAACCCACTCGATTAAATGAATTCTCAAGTGCCATCACACCCTGAATCTCATGCGCCATAATCATGGCCTCAAGCACCTCCCTCATGGTGAGTGCGGGGCGACCTTGACTGACATTTTTTTGACTAATATAATCTGCGACCGCTAAAATACCCCCTAAGTTATCCGAAGGATGCCCCCATTCCGCAGCAAGCCAAGTATCATTATAATCAAGCCAGCGCACCATACAACCTATATCAAATGCAGCTTTAATAGGGTCTAATCTATGGGAGGTTCCAGGAACGCGCGCACCGTTAGGCGTAATCTGATCAGCACAATCGGGCCCTAGGTGCTTAGTGCATTCAGGGAAGCGCAATGCCAGTAAACCGCAACCAAGCGTATCCATTAGGCAGTAGCGCGCGGTATTCCAAGCATCCGCGCTATTTGAAGAATCGTCATCAATAGAATAATTGAGAACATAATCGGCAATTTTTTGAATTTCATCGTCATATTCTGGACGGACATTGCTTTCGACATTGGACATAGTGATTACCTCTTCCTTGAGTCAAACATTTGAGTGCTTCATCACTAAAAATAGCATACTCAATATGGAACAACAGTGACTTAGTGTAAGAAGATTTTGTGCTTTATGTCATGATGAAGCAGCTTGATTTTAAATTCGTTTCTTGTTATGGGCTCATCAATCATCTCATGAAAGTAAACCGCTGCTTAAGTCATTAAATAAACCAAACCTGCGATAAACATCAGCCCCAACACCAAAAGCAGAAAACTCAAAAATTTAGTCACGAAGCCAGACCCTTCTGAGCCAGCGACTCTTTGCTTCTTTACTTTGACCTTTTTAAGTATCGGTAAAACCATGACGACATGTTCGATGTTATCCTCAAGATAATAATTCCCTTCAGGGATGAACCCTAAGGATTGATAAAAGCTAAGCAAGTATGTCTGTGCTGAGATAATGATAGGCTTTTTGCCGTATTTCTTTCGACAATATTTGATCGCATGCGTCATAATCTGCCGGGCCAGACCATGACCTCGATGATCACTTAATACTAGCACTCTACCGATGGCAGGCATGGAATGTGGTGGGTTTTCTAAAGACTTTTTGGGGTTAAATTCAGGCGCAATGATGCGACAGTAGCCAACCAGCGCTTCATTTTTATGAGCAATCAGATGTAAGCAGTCAAAATCCACCTCATCCATGTCTTGATAAGCACAGTGTTGTTCAACGACGAATACTTGTGAGCGTGCTTTTAGAATATGGTAGAGATCAACTGAGGTCAGCTCATCAAAGGTTTTGATTGAAAATTCACAGGTCATAATGAGGGCTTCTTAATGCCTTAAATGGATTTGATATGATTTTTTGCAATTATAACAGTAGTCCATTTATTAAAGAAAAAAGGATTAAGAAAGATGATCTTTCTTAATCCTTTTAATGCCTGTATCACCCTTTAAATGGTTAAAAAATGAAGGGTTTTAATAAAGAGTATGATTAATTGACTAGACGCTCTTTATTGGCTTCTACTGTTTTGGCATAAGGGCTAATGCCTTTGTCCATAATTTTGGTCGCTTCGATATCAATGTGTAGGCCATAGTCATTAAAGGCATTATGATTGCCTAGTATGAGACGCTGCCAATCATTCATCCATTGTTTGCCTAAGGCGATCTGCGACGCTATGATTTGTGAGTGAATATCACTAACAGATTGAAGGAATGCCTTTTCTTTTTCAGCGACCATGGTGTGTATCTCTTTTTGCTGCGCAGCAGAATCCATAGGCGAGGTAGCAATTTTCCAGATACGAGTAGCCATCACTTGTGGAATAGACAAACACATTTCTAAAGCTTTTTGTTGAAGCCTCAAGGCAGGTGCTGAGAGCGTAGGTAGTGTGGTAGGCAATAAAAAGCTCGGTGCTGAAAAATCAATCATGCGTGTCTCATTGTTAGTATAAATAAAAAAGCATTTTACTCTGCTGAGTGCAATTAGCAACCACTAATCAGAGTTATTTATTTTATAAATCATGCGTTTATGACTATTTAGGCGCTCATTCTAAGATCAGGGGCTATTTAATCAACCATTGATGGTGTGGCTGATTTTATCCAAATTCAAGCTATCCGACATGGCGCTGAATATCTCGTAATACTTGCCACCTTTATCGTAAAGCTCTTCATGGGTACCAGTCTCTACCACTTGGCCGTTTTCTATTACTACCAAATCATCGGCGTCGATAATTTGCGCAATATTATGCGACACCATAATAACGGTTCGATCTTTTTTGATCAGATCTAAGCTTTTCTTCACCTGTTGACTGGCGATAGCATCG
>JARIEH010000049.1 GCA_029256865.1 Psychrobacter sp. | reverse complement strand
CGTAAGGCTTCTTTTGATTGCCCGCTACCTTTTGCCCAATGTGCCGCGTAGCTTGGCAATAAAGAAAACTGATAGATTGGCTGCATGGCTGCATGGCTAGTATTACGTATGGGATTAAACCATTCTGGATTTTTGCTATCGAACCACATCAGTACCAGCGCCACTATCAAAGCGATAGCAGTCCTGCGAAGTGCGAGTGGTTGGCGGGCAAAAATACTTGGGATCATAGGGTATCTAATAAGAGCAGTAGCCAGTACTGGGTATAAAGGTATTATATGAATTGAGGAGTCAAATGCCAGTAGTTGATGCAATAAAGGCAGTCTATTGACCGCCTTTATTTATATCACTCTCATTTAAACATCAGTCAAACTTATACAAAAATCATATTTAGGCTTTTATTATTAATAAAATCAAGCGCCATACCACCACCGCGGCTAACACAGGTAAGCGGATCTTCGGCAACGGTGACTGGTAGACCTGTTTCTTGTGAGATCAGCTTATCTAAATCCCGTAATAGAGCGCCGCCGCCAGTCAATACAATACCGCGCTCGGCAATATCGGATGACAGCTCAGGTGGTGTTTGCTCTAACGCGGCTTTCACTGCGCTAACAATACCACTTAAAGGATCACTCAATGCTTTTTGAATTTCTTCTGAATTGACCGTAAAGGTCTTAGGCACGCCCTCGGCCATACTGCGGCCCCGTACTTCTACTTCTAGCTGCTCATCGTTACTCAGTGCTGAGCCCACTTCTTGCTTAATACGTTCAGCAGTTGTCTCACCGATGACACAACCGTGTGTACGGCGTACATGCGTGATAATGGCATCATCAAACATATCACCGCCAATACGAATCGACTCTGCATACACACAGCCCGACAATGCAATGACCGCAATCTCAGTGGTACCACCACCAATATCCACCACCATCGAACCACTGGCTTCATGAACTGGCAAGCCGGCACCGATTGCTGCTGCCATCGGCTCTTCTAGCAGCATTACTTTATTTGCCCCTGCTGATGAAACTGCCTCACGAATGGCTTTGCGCTCAACCAAAGTAGACTTACAAGGCACACAAACGACGACATTCGGCTGCGCCATAAAACGTCTGGCTTTTACTTTGGTAATAAAATGCTTGAGCATCTTTTGCGTCACTTCAAAGTCAGCAATCACGCCATCTTTTAGGGGACGAATAGCCGTAATATTGGCGGGGGTACGACCAAGCATCTGCTTGGCATCGATACCAACAGCAGCAACCGTAGGGTTCTGCGTGCGATTACTACGTAGAGCGACTACCGTAGGCTCATCGAGCACCACGCCTCTATTAGGAATGAAGATTAAGGTGTTCGCAGTACCAAGGTCGATAGCGATATTATTTGATAAAAATCCAAACGGGTTCATTAATATATCCAGCGTCTTACAATTGAGGCGAATGAGAGTGACTGAGGTGATACTCGTCGGCGTTGATTAGGTCAATCTGTCGGGCTCACGGTAACAAAAGCAGAGACGTGCGACAAGTCAAAACTAAACAATAATGACTACATATAAAAACTGGGCTAAATTATACCGATTTAGTCCAAAAAAAACACAGATATTTGCCTTGATGAGCAAGGATTGCAAGTTTAAATGATAGAATTTGTTACAGCACAAAACATGGGATTATTAAATCAATTAAGAATTGAATAACAAGACTTTACATCTGTGCGGTACTTAACTAATTAATCGATATACCCTGTTGGTATAAAGGCTACTGTAACGCATTTGATGCTCTAATTGTTAAGCAATTGATAATATATCAATAAACACAACGTCACTTTAGCAACACTCACCTATGCTTAATTAGATCTTCGCTTTTTATAATGAACAAGCTTAACCCTAGAATCACTCTCAAATAGCATTGTGGTCAAATTCTTAGTAGGCTCTATACAGAGATTCATCCCACTATTACCAACATCGTGTACACATCTGCTAAGATTATCCTGCAATCAAAGCCCTACTCTGTAAACTTAGCACAGATGCTTTATAATAAAGAGGGTCAAATGCTTTATAATCAATTATCCAAATTGAACCACATTATTAAAAAAATGAGTTATATAAAAATATCAGCATAAATCATGCCAAACATATTTATGATCAGAATATATGAGCCACTCGATCATCATAAGCAAGCGCTTACACCAATAAAACTGTCCTTCACTGGAGAAATTATGTCACAGCAACCGTCAACGTCTGACAGTAGTGTCAGCCGTCAAGAAATTCTAGAAGTCGCCAAACTTGCTCGCTTAGGTGTCGATGAAGACACTGCTAGCAGCTACGCCAATGATATTAGTAAGGTATTAATATTAATGGACACCTTAGCTGGCGTCGATACGGCCGACCTCACTCCACTAGCGAACATTCACGAAGCTTGCCAAGAGCTGCGCGCTGATGTGGCAAAACACGATATCAATCGTGAGCGCAATCAATCAATGGCACCGGCCGTTGAGCAAGGCTTATACCTAGTGCCACAGGTCATTGAATAACTGACTACTTTCGTATTTTTCCCTTATCTCTTATTTTACGCAGTTAACATTTTGACGGACGACACCTTATGTCTGAACTTCATCATTTAAGTACCCAGCAGCTGGTTAGCGGCTTGCAAGACAAAAAATTTAGCAGCCTTGAGCTGACTGAACACTTTATCAAGCGCATCGACGCTTTCGATAGCAGGATTAATAGTTTTATCACTCATACCTCTGAGACAGCACGCGCCCAAGCGCAAGCCGCTGATGAGATGCGTGCGCAAGGCGATAAACGCCCCCTATTGGGCATACCTATGGCGCATAAAGATATTTTTTGCACCCAAGGCGTGCTGACTACTTGTGGCTCTAAAATGCTGCATAACTTTATCTCACCTTATGACGCCACTATTGTGAGTAATATTGATAAAGCTGGGATGATTAGCCTTGGTAAGCTCAACATGGATGAGTTTGCGATGGGATCCGATAACGTTAGCTCTTATTACGGCGCCGTACATAACCCTTGGAATCTTGATTATGTCCCTGGTGGTTCCTCTGGTGGTAGCGCGGCAGCCGTTGCGGCCGGCTTCGTGCCCGTAGCAACTGCGAGTGATACAGGCGGATCTATTCGTCAGCCAGCCTCTTTCTGTGGCTTAACTGGTATCAAACCTACCTATGGCCGTATCTCGCGCTTTGGTATGATTGCTTATGCATCGAGTCTCGATCAAGCCGGTAGCATGGGTCGTAGCGCCAAAGACTGTGCGTACCTACTACAGCCTATGGTCGGTCATGACCCGCGCGATGCTACTTCTATCAAACATGATATCCCTGACTATGTGCAAGACATCAATGATGCCGAAGCAGCAGCTGACGATAAGCCACTTGTGGGCCTGCGTATCGGTGTGGCAAAAGAGTATTTCAGTAAGGGCTTGAACACCGAAGTCGAGCAAGCCGTCCGCTCAGCGTTGCAGAAGTATGAAGAGCTTGGTGCGACCATCGTTGAGGTAAATATTACTGACCCTGAAATCACCCTTGCAACTTACTATATGTTGGCAACCGCTGAAGCTTCATCAAACCTATCGCGCTTCGATGGCGTACGTTTCGGTTATCGCTGTGAAAATCCAACAGACCTCATAGATCTATACACGCGCTCACGCTCTGAAGGTTTTGGCCCTGAAGTACAGCGCCGTATCTTGATGGGCACTTACGCGTTGTCTGCTGGTTACTTTGATGCTTACTACACCAAAGCACAAAAAATACGTCGGTTGATTATCAAAGACTTTGATGATGCATTTACAAATTGTGATGTCATTGCCAGTCCAACGGCACCAACACCCGCTTATAAGCTGAGTGAAAATCTAGATCCTGCTTCGATGTATCTGGGCGACGTCTATACTATTGGTGTCAACCTTGCAGGCCTACCTGCGATCAGTCAGCCAGTTGGTTTGTCTAAAGAAGGACTGCCCATTGGTCTGCAGCTAATCGGACAGCATTGGCAAGAGAGCAAATTGCTCACCACTGCCCATCTATTTCAGCAGCATACTGACCACCACTTACAACACTCAGCTATCGCACAGGAGACGGTATAATGAATACAGTCACTGATAACAACATCGTCCGCACAGACCTGCTCGTCGACGGCTATGAAGTCGTCATCGGTATTGAGATTCACTGCCAACTAAATACCGACAGTAAAATATTCTCCAGCGCGCCAACTGACTTCGGTCACGAACCAAATACTCAAGCCAGTATCGTTGATTTGGGCCTGCCTGGTGTACTGCCTGTTCTCAATAGTGGCGTGGTTGACCGTGCCTTGAAGTTTGGTATTGGTGTCAATGCTGAGCTGGGTTTGTTCAACACCTTTGACCGTAAGAACTATTTTTACCCTGACCTGCCTAAAGGCTATCAAATTACCCAAATGGCCAATCCTATCGTCGGTCGTGGGCATATCGATGTCGTAGTAAATGAAGGTGAAAAAAACGAATATCCTAAACGTATGGGTGTCACCCGTGCACATTTAGAGGAAGATGCAGGCAAGTCCGTACATGATGCTATTGATGGTATGACTGGCATTGACCTTAACCGTGCTGGTACACCACTGATTGAGATTGTCTCTGAGCCTGATATGCGTTCAGCCCACGAAGCCCTTGCTTACATCAGAGCCATTCATCAATTGGTCACTTGGCTTGGCATCTCTGATGCCGTCATGGCAGAAGGTTCATTCCGCTGTGACTGTAACGTCTCTGTGCGCAAACCTGGTGCAGAGCTTGGCACTCGTACTGAACTGAAAAACTTAAACTCGTTCCGCTTTATTGAACGTGCTATCAATCGGGAGATTGAACGCCAAATCGATATCATCGAAGATGGTGGCAAAATTGTGCAAGCGACGATGCTTTATGATCCCGAGCGCGACGAAACCCGCGCGATGCGTACCAAGGAAGACGCCAACGATTATCGCTACTTCCCCGACCCTGACCTACTACCTGTACGTATCGAGCAGCATACCGTCGATAGCATTCGCGCAGCGATGCCTGAGTTGCCAGTGGCTCGCCGTGCGCGCTTTGAAGAAGCGCTTGAGCTGTCAGAATACGATGCGCGTATCTTAACTGGTAGCCGTCAACTGGCTGATTACTTCGAAGAGGTGGTCGCAGAAGTTGGGCAGCAAGATGCCAAAATGGCAGCAAACTGGGTCATGGGCGACTTACTGGGTGCGCTCAATAAAGACGATAAAGACATCATTGACTCTCCGATTAGTGCCAAGCAGTTAGCCGGTATGCTCAAACGTATCAAAGATGATACCTTGTCAGGTAAGCTTGCCAAAAAGGTCTTTAGCGCTTTGTATGAGCGTGAAGGCGGTGACGATGTTGATGCAGCAGATAAAATCATCGAAGCCAAAGGTCTGAAGCAAGAAACCGATACGGGTGCGATCAAAGCAATAGTAGAGGAAGTGATCGCGAATAATCAAACCATGGTTGAAGAGTATCGCGGTGGTAAGCAAAAAGCCTTCAATGGTCTGGTCGGACAGGTAATGAAGGCCAGCCGTGGTAGTGCCAATCCGCAACAGGTCAATGAGATCTTAAAAGAGCTATTAGGTTAAAAGTAAAAGTAATTGCTAATAGAATGTATTGATTGCTCTCCCTAAAGCTCACTTGTCTACTGCAGGAAATAATTAACCCTTGCAATATGTACGATTTTGGGTAGAATAGTCAGTCATTCGGGGCGTAGCGCAGTCTGGTAGCGCACTACACTGGGGGTGTAGGGGTCGCAGGTTCAAATCCTGCCGTTCCGACCAAACATAGATATAGGGCAGACCGTCATTGACCGTCTGCCCTTTATTTTGGGCGTTTTTTAGGTTTTCACTGCCTTATAGGTGTATGGCGTTCTATATAGAATGTTGGTATTATTGTTGGTATCGAGCAGTACCAACATGGACAATACCAACAAAGGATAGACCCATGCCCCTAACTCATACAGGTATCAACAAGCTACAGCCTAG
>JARIEH010000286.1 GCA_029256865.1 Psychrobacter sp. | reverse complement strand
CGGTGGTAGTGGTCTTGATTTCGGCGTCATCGAAGCCATGCGTGAAGTGACAGGAAAGAAATACCTAGAGCTTATACATCGTATCGATAAAGACACCTCAGGTCTGCTGATGATTTCGAAGAAACGCTCAGCACTCAAAGCATTGCAGCAGCATCTGGTAGACAAGACCATCCAAAAGCACTACTTATGTCTGGCCAAAGGGCAGCCTGCGCTCAACGAGCAGCGTATCGATGCACCGTTGCTGCGCTATACGCTTGCCAGCGGTGAACGCCGCGTCAAAGTAGACGTTCAGGATCCACAAGCCAAAGAGAGCCAGACCGACATCATTGTTCATGAGCGTTTTATGCTAGCAGGTCAGCCAGTCAGCTTAATCGAAGCCAAGCCGCTGACGGGACGCACCCATCAAATTCGCGTGCATTTGGCTCATATCGGCCATGCTATCTTGGGTGATGACAAGTACCATGTGCATGACAAGTCAGGCGTGCACCGTCTGTGTCTACACGCGTGGCGTTTGGATATTCCGGGATATGAGACCATTACCGCCCCATTACCAGACGAGATGGCGGACTGGTTACCAGAGCAAACTAAGCTGCCTGAGTAGGCTCGCAGCTTTTTTGTTTTGATATCCCTTCAACATTGTTATTGAATATAAGTCATTGAATATAAAAAACGTCACGATAGCTTATTTATCTTTCTGAATAAGCCGCCGTGACGTTTTGACATCGGCAATCTGAAATAAAGTATCTGTAATTTGTCATCTTATTGATTAAGGTAAGTTCATGAAACAACAACCCAATTACCGTAGCGCAGCAGCTATTAGCTCAAAGCATGCTCATTCATCGATCAATCATTGCTTGGTAGACAAGACGCTCATTATCTTTGACTGGGATGGAACTTTGATGGACTCGATTGGTTTAATTGTAGAATCTATGCATATCGCTGGCGAAGCGCATGGTTTTCAAACGACTGACCAGGCGGTGAAAGACATTATTGGTCTTAGCCTAATGAATGGCATTGATATCTTGTATCCCAATGCCAACGAGTCGCAAAAGATGGCCATTCAGCAAAGCTATGCCGACTACTATATTGCCAATAGTCATCGCACGCCATTATTTGATCTGATTGAAAATATGCTACAGAGCCTGCAAGCGCAAGGCAAACAGCTCGCTGTAGCTACTGGCAAAAAGAGAAAAGGTTTAGATCGGGTATTGGATGCATCCGACAGCCATGACTATTTTGTCATAACCCGCTGTGCTGATGAGTCGGGTTCTAAACCTGATCCGCAGATGCTCACTGATATCTTAGTTCATACTCAGCAGCAGATCTCTGCAGCAGTGTTTGTCGGTGACAGTATTTATGACATTCAAATGGCGAACCAGTTGGGGATGACCAGTATAGCGGTTAACTATGGCACAGCATCGAGCGCAGAACTTGCCGCCCAACGACCTAGCTATCAGGTAGAGACACCACAAGATTTGGTTGAACTGTTATGCCTTTAGTAGAAAGGGTGTACAGTGAGAGCTATCACTAAAAACTCTCTAAAAATAAGCACTTACCATGGACTCATTTAATATGAGCCATATCGTAAGTGCTTATTTCTTTATTTTGCGTCTTTTCCTTCAAGATCTTCTCTGGCTGTATTGACAGCTGCAGCGCCTTGTTCATCATCAAGTTTGTATTGATACCAGTTGCCCATCACCCCAGCCAGTTCATCAATGCCGTCTTTTCTAAGGGCAGAAAACAGCTGAATGGTGCAAGAGGATAATCCTAACTTCTTTAATTCTTGACGGGTATTGAGCAGTGCGTTTTTGGCCGCGCCATATTTTAACTTATCGGCTTTGGTCAATAAAATATGTACGGGTAGCTCACCGTCTTTTGCCCAGTGCAGCATCTGCTCGTCGAAGAACTTGAGTGGATGGCGAATATCAGTCATCAATACTAAGCCTGCCAGACTGGAGCGCGATACCAAGTATTCCTCTAACTCGACCTGCCATTCTTTTTTCATCTCAAGCGGTACGGCAGCATAACCATAGCCAGGCAGATCGACCAGTCTAGTATCAGTATCACCGATACTAAAAAAGTTAATCATCTGTGTACGACCAGGGGTTTTGGATGAGCGTGCAAGCTGACGCTGATTGGTCAAGGCATTGATGGCTGAAGATTTACCAGCGTTTGAACGTCCTGCAAAGGCAACTTCTAAACCTTCGTCAGGGGGACAGAGACGAAACGTTGGCGCTGAGGTCATAAATTCAGTCTGTTGTATGCGCTGACGGGCTTTGGTATTGAATGCCGCATGTTCGGCGGCGACATCTGTAAACGGGGTGCTCATAAATGACTCATTAACAATCGGAAATAAAAAATGAAATAAAGGAATAGCAGCTTAAACCAAGCCAGTCTCTGTAAAAAATTGATTATAGAGATTCTATGTGACTGTTTGTTTTAAGAATACAAAAAATATTCTGTGAAGCGACAGACGATATGGTGGCTTATTTAAGGCTGTCATTAGCGCTATCATTATAGTAATGACAGCATAACACTAAAGTGCAAAGCTGCTTAAGGAAAATGATTATACAGATAGAATGCTTTACTAACACTAACGTGATGCTCATATATTGATAAGAAATAACTGGTTACAATAACTTGAGCAGTAAGAATAAATGATAATATAAGAGATAGTAGATAAATTATCCATAATGAATCAGCCAAAGGAGGCGTCAAATGTCTATGATGAATACACTTTTTGCCAAAATAGGCCGAGTTTTGGGTAGCATTGCATCAGCGCTTATACTGAGTATTGCTATGATAAATAGTGGGGTGGCAGCAGATGATATAGCGACTATTTATAATAATTCATGCGCGGCTTGCCATGATAGTGGGGCATTGAATGCACCCAAAAAAGGGGATCGTGCGACTTGGCAAAGACTTATCAAACAAAAAGGTATGGATGGATTGGTAAAATCTGTTAAAGGCGGCATGATTCAGATGCCAGCAGGCGGATTACACGAGAGTGGTAATGACGAAGAATATCGTAAGCTGATTGAATATATGAGTAAATAAATACTCATGGCTTACCGTTAAATATTTAGGGCTGTTATATAATCATGAAGATTAAGCTCAAATTGATTTAAATAAAGATATATTCATGCTTACGATGTCTTAAGTAACGCTGTACTGTTAGAAAAGTAACCATATACTATGATTAAGTAGGCAAATCTTATAAAGTCTTGCTATAATAATCGCAAATAAACCCTGATATTAGTAAGTGCTTTCAGGCTGCTTGTGATTAAGACCATAAACTGTATGTATTGCCTTGTGATATCTCATCGCTTGGCTTACGATACCTATAGATAGAGTGTCTTGTTAATACAATCAATCTAAACAATGCTTACATCGAGTTAGTAGGATCTGTATCAATGAAAAAGTTAATCGCTGCCGCCAGCTTATGTGTTGCAAGTTTTAGCGTACAAGCTGTTATTACTGTTCCTGAATATGATGCTAATGCAGGTAAACAAACCGTTGAAACGGTCTGTGCCGCCTGTCACGGTGTTAATGGTATAAGTCCTATTCCATCTCAGCCTAATCTGGGTGGTCAAAACATTAAGTATTTATACAAACAATTGATTGACTATAAGACTGGTTACCGTAAAAACGGCATCATGCAGTCGCAGATAGCCAACTTGTCACAGCAAGATCTTGCCAACGTGGCAGGATATTATTCTGAACAACCGGTTTGGAATGTGGGCTACGCTAACCCTGCCACTACTCAGGATGCCACCAAACTGTTCTTGGGCGGTGAAAAATCGCGCGGTGTGATTGGTTGTGCCGGCTGCCATGGTCCAGATGCTGCAGGCAATGCGTTTGCAGCCTTTCCACGTTTAGGCGGACAGCATGCGGAGTATATAGCGACCCAGCTCAAACTATTCCGCGCCGCTGGTCGTGAAGATGACATCGCAAGTGATGATCAAAAGCGCGCCAATGATGCAGCCAAAGAAGGTGAAGCTGGCATGATGCAGACAGTCGCATCACGCTTGTCAGATCGTGATATTCGTATCTTGTCAGACTATATCAGCGCTATTCACTAATTGCTCTTCATTTAGTCATTAAACCCCGTCTTCGGGGTTTTTTTATTGCTATATACCTCCTATGGTATAGATAGGATTTTCATCCTGCTACAATGAGTCGTTTTTAATCAGCTTTAGATTGATTTTATTCTTATATAATTTAAACATTATTAACTTTAGATCGTTTGGATTGAGATTATGATGATCCGCTATGCTTCTTATTTTATGGCGGCACTATTGCCGCTACTCCTATTCCGTTGGTTTGCGCCAGCCTCCATTGGTGAGATTGATTTTTGGTTGCTGTGGTTGTTGGCGATGGTCTTAGTATCGCTACCAGTCGTCTATGCAGAGATAGCGCTGGCTTATCGTAGTGTTGACGCACCTCTGGCAGGTATGCAAAAGCTCACTCGTGAGGCAGATGCTAGTCCGCTTTGGCGGAGTTTTGGTTGGTTGGCTGCGATCGTAGCAATCATCATTGCTGCGCTTGTTATATCAGGAGCGAGCAGTGGCATCTTGTCTGCTTTGAGTGAGTTGGGTAGTGCGCCGAATTTGCCAGGCTTTGCCGTTGCTGCAGGCCTCATGATCATTGCACTGCTTTTAAGCTTACTCGGAGTCGCGCCATTACCAATAGGCTTAGGCCTTATGGTTGTTGGCTTAGTGATGGGCGTCGCTGGCGGCATGCCACAAGTCAGTTTTACTATGACTGAGATTAGTCTCGCTGAGTGGGCGCGTGCTGTTGCCCTGGCATTAGTAAGTGTGGGAGCAGGAACAGGTCTATATTGGTTCGGTCAACACTTGGTGACGAGACAAGATATAACAGCGCTGGAAGCAGGTAACCTGCATGCTCATGATTCACGTGTATCCAAGTCTGCAGCTGCTTATCGTGCGACTAAGTTGGTATTACCTATTTGGATACTACAGCTAATCGTAGGTGTGGTAGCGCTATTTATCAGTGGCTTGACATTACCCCCTATCGGGCAGTTATTATATTGGGTAGGCGTGGTATTTGTAGCCAGTTACCTATTACACTATAGCGCTCAGCAATTGGCCCATAAGTTTGGTTTATTGGTCAGCTTATTGATGACTTTGGCGCTAGGATTACTCCTAGTCATAGCCATACCAACTGCCTGGTTAGTGGGCTTATTGGTCGTTATTAGTAGCATAGCAGTGCTGTTATTGTCTGTTTTTGCGGGATGGCGCATGAAAATCAGCCATTTGCGTAAGTCTTTGAATTTTAGCAGTGAGGCCTCATACAATCTGTGGCGAGTAGCTATTCGACTCATTGTACCGTTGGCATTGATTTTTGCGTTAATAGGTTGGGTGATGCAGTGGTTAAGCTAACGAATGAAGGTTCTGGTACGATGACAGTGTATCTAGCGTACGCTGAAGATGTACAGCGCCATCATTATATGACTTTGCAAGTGAGTAGCGTTACGACTTTACATGAAGCACTGACACAAGCTGGTTGGTTGCTTCAGTTTTCTGATCTAGCAGCATGGTGTGAGCAGGTAATCGATATCAAAACGCCAAAGGCTAAACGCTGGCACGTTGGCATCTATGCGCAAAAGCAACCGCTGAGCTATGTGTTGCAACCGTTTGATCGAATTGAAGTCTATCGTAGCTTGAGCGCTGATCCAATGTCTCAGCGCAAAAGTAGAGATATACAAAAAAAGCAGAAGTGAATCGTAGGCCATAACGTGCAGTATTGAAGCAATGCACTTATGGTCTGAGGGATTTAAGATTCAGGTAAAGTTTCAATACCTTCAATACGATTGACGATGCCATTGGCATCAAAGTAAATAATCAGATGTTGACTGGCATTTTTCACGTTTGCAATTCCATCACGCTCACCTTGAGTGCCTGCTTTATAGTCATAGATATAATCCCAACGATTGGGTGCCAAAGTATCTCTGATAGCTGGGCTACCTAATATATATAATACTTGGTTTTGGTTCATCCCTACTTGTAGCTTTTGTGCTTCGGTTTGTGTGATGGGTGTACCCTGAGGTAAATCGATTTTATACACGCTAAACAATGAGCAACCAGATAAAGCGACAGTAGCACCAAGGGTCGCAGTAATCATAAGTTTGCGCAGAGTATTTACCTTGCTAGGTGCACGGTGGTTAAGCGAAAGATAAGTTAAAGGCTTTATCATGGTAAGATGACTCTTAAATAATGGGTTAGGCGCGGCTAAGGGCAGCTGAAGTATGTCCTACCGGCAATCACCGATAAATGATACGTCATTTACTTGCAATTGCCTACCACTTACGACATTATTTACCAAATACTACCTGATGTAATCTAGCATTTATATTGTAAATTCATAGGTTTGCAGTAACATAATTGAGATGGTTAAGTGACGATATAATAGGATTATATTGAGTTACTTGCATCGCTATTATTGTTAGACAGTCAATGACAGTTATTGTGAATGTTTTTTATTTCTCAAATTTTTTTGCTAAGACTTTAATAGTCATAAGGGATACCATGGCTTCTTTTACCAACCAAGAACTACGTAAAGCAGGATTAAAAGTAACCTTACCACGTCTCAAAATCTTAGAGTTGCTTGAGAACGCTAAACTGCATCATATGAGTGCCGAGGAAGTGTATAAGGCTCTGATTGAGCAAGGAGAAGATGTGGGTCTAGCGACAGTTTACCGAGTGCTGACACAGTTTGAGCAAGCAGGTATTGTCGAGCGTCACAACTTTGAGAATAATCTGTCCGTTTTTGAGATTACTCAAGAAGAGCATCACGATCATCTTGTTTGTGATATTTGCGGTAAGATTGTCGAGTTCCGTAACGCAATTATCGAAGAAGAGCAGTTGAAAGTCGCAAAAGAGTTCGGTTTTACACTGTCTGGGCACTCACTGGTCCTGTATGGTATCTGTGACAATCAAGAATGTAGAGACAGTGCTAAGTAAGCCGTTAAACGCCTAGCTTATCAATAGCTAATGATGAGTGCATCGGCTTTATTTTGTCACGCCTATCGTTAGAGTCAAAAAAGCTCTCAGTATTGAGAGCTTCTTGGTGACAGATATAGGGTTATTAACGCATATCTAACGATAAGCTATTGGCGTTTTCATCGACATTTGCATGGCTGTTTTTACCATAGAGTTTAATTTTTAAGCGCAGATCGTTTGGTGAGTCAGCATGTGTGATGGCGTTTTCGTAAGTAATTTCACCATTTTCATAGAGATCGAACAGGGCCTGATCAAAGGTTTGCATGCCACTATCGCGTGAGCGTGTCATGACATCTTTGATTTCATGCAGCTCGCCTTTACGGATATAGTCACTAATCAGCTGCGAGTTTAATAGAATTTCAATGGCGGCTCGTCGACCTTTACCATCAGGCGTTGGGATAAGTTGCTGTGCAATAATGGCTTGTAAGTTAAGAGATAAATCCATAAAAAGCTGATTATGACGTTCACTCTCAAAAAAGTGAATGATGCGATCAATGGCTTGGTTAGCATTATTAGCGTGCAAGGTTGCAAAGACTAAATGCCCTGTTTCAGCATATTGAATGGCATAACTCATGACTTCACGGTTACGAATCTCACCAATCAAAATAACATCAGGTGCTTGGCGCAGGGTGTTTTTTAGTCCTGCTTCAAATGACAAAGTATCGATACCAACTTCACGCTGGGTAATGATACAGCCTTGATGCTCATGCACGAATTCTATCGGATCTTCGATGCTGATGATGTGACCATGAGAGTTTTGATTGCGATAGCCTATCATTGAGGCAAGTGTCGTAGATTTCCCTGTGCCAGTTGCGCCTACTAGTAAGATAATGCCCCGTTTTTTCATCGCCAGCTCTTTAAGAGAGGGTGGTAGGTTCAGCTCTTCTAGGGTTGGAATTTTACTTTCAATTTTTCTCAGTACCATTGCCGCCATATCACGTTGGATAAAAGCACTGACCCGAAAGCGTGCCTGCTGCGCTTTATCTGAGATAGCAAATTGACATTCATGAGTCTCACTGAATTCTTTTTTCTGAGCCTCTGTCATGATACTTCTGACCAAATGCATGGTCTGCTCGGCAGTAAGGGCTGTTTGGCCTATAGGGCAGATTGTGCCATTTACCTTCATCGAAGGCGCGACATCGGCAGTGATAAATAAATCAGAGCCATTCTTCTTTATCATGAGTTGCAATAGCTTATCGAAGTCCATAGCCTACCTACATTAAAATGATGTAATTGAGAAAAAACCAGTTGTTAATTAAATAAAGACGACGATTAAATATATAACATTAGATGAAGTCATCAGGCTGTTTAGCATATGGGCGTGCAACATCTTTATGAATAGTCCCTTTGGACACCAAGTTTTTTAGTGATTGATCCAAAGTGATCATGCCATCACCTGCGCCAGTTTGGATAGATGAGTACATCTGTGCTACTTTGTTTTCGCGTATTAGGTTACGAATAGCAGGCGTCCCGAGCATAATTTCGTGAGCTGCAACCCGTCCACCTGTTTGCCTACGGAGCAACGTCTGGGAAATGACGGCTTGTAGTGATTCAGACAACATGGCGCGGATCATGTCTTTTTCGGCGGCAGGAAAGACGTCAATTACCCGATCAATGGTTTTGGCAGCGGAACTGGTATGCAAGGTGCCAAATACTAAGTGTCCGGTTTCGGCAGCGGTTAATGCCAGACGAATAGTCTCAAGGTCACGTAGCTCACCCACTAAGATAACATCCGGATCTTCACGTAATGCCGAGCGCAGTGCAGGTTCGAACCCTAAGGTATCGCGGTGCACTTCGCGCTGGTTAATGAGGCTTTTTTTGGATTCATGGACAAACTCAATGGGATCCTCAATGGTTAAAATATGTTCTTTACGCGTATCATTGATATAATCAATCATGGCTGCCAGTGTCGTTGATTTACCAGAGCCAGTAGGGCCAGTCACGAGTACCACACCGCGCTTGAAGTCTGAAACCCGCTTGAATACTTCGCCCATGCCTAAATCGTCTAGGGTCAAAACCTCTGATGGAATCGTACGAAATACAGCGCCAGCACCACGGTTTTGATTGAAGGCGTTTACTCGAAAGCGGGCTAAGTTTGGAATCTCAAAAGAGAAATCTGTCTCAAAAAACTCCTCAAAGTCAGCGCGCTGCTTGTCATTCATGATGTCATAGATCAGCTGATGCACGACCTGATGACTCATCACTGGCATATTGATACGGGTGATCTCACCATCGACTCGAATCACTGCTGGCATACCAGCCGAGAGATGTAAGTCTGAGGCCTTATGCTTAACAGTGAACCGTAGTAGATCTTCGATACTCAAGTTGCTTTTTTCGCTCATGGTCGTATATTCCTAATGATAAAGATGGGTAAATATATATAAAAGGCTGTTTTTTCTGCGTTATAAAATGAATCTAAATACGTTAAGATAAGAGTGGCCAGCAGCGATGCACTGATAAGTACTATTTAATATAGATTATTTTTGTATTTCTTACTGCAGTTAGCGGGGACTGTTAAATCATGTAACAACATCATAACAAGACTCTCCGTATTTAACCATCTACTACAGAAATTAAATAAAAAATATTTCGTTTGAGTGCTTAGTTAAAAAAATATTGGTTATATCAATTTATATTGGCGAATGTTCAATATCCTTTTATCTTTCAAAAAATTAAACGGGCCATTTATGCATACTAATTCTAAAGATCATACCAATAGCACTATTATAAATAGTGACATAACAGATAAC
>JARIEH010000008.1 GCA_029256865.1 Psychrobacter sp. | reverse complement strand
GATGATGAGACTGATACCACCAAGGAGCTGACACAACCGTGAGATGAGGGTGCTGATTTTGATTAATGCTGTCATATATGGGCTGCCTTCAATAGTTTAGACTTTGCAGGCGGCGCTGGCGGCTTTTACTTGCTCGTAAACCGCTTCACCGTCCAGGCCTTTTTCTGCTACTTCTTTGAGATATCTTTGAGTGCCATCGAGTAGAGGCCCTCTCCAATTAGGATCGTTCAAAGGATCAGGAATATCAATCATTGTATCGCCTTTAGCACGAGCAGCAGCCATAACTTCTGCATTGCTATCATCGAATATCTTAGCGATACGATTGGACATAACTATTCCTGAGTTATCATCAATCACTTTTTTTAGATCATTGGGTAAGCTGTTGTATTTTTCCTTATTCATAGATACTACAATGGTGGAGTTATAAAAAGGAATGTTCGTATGGGTATTGAGTAACTCATCGAGACGAAAAGCTTGAATAGGCTGCCAAGTAACTGCCAATCCATCAATGACACCGCGTTGTAATGAAGTATAAATATCACCAGCAGGTATGCCAATGGGCGCTGCGCCTAAAGCATCAATAACATGACTTGCAACCACTGAGGGCTGACGGATACGTAAACCCCTCATATCTGCTGGCGTACGAATCGCCGTGTCAATAGTATGCAACGCTCCTTGCCCTGTACCCATCAAAGACAATAAATGAGTGTCCTCATATTCCCCAGAGATGATGCCGTCATCATAAAGCTTATATAATATGCAGGTCTGCTGCTGTCCAGTATTCGATATACCCGGCAACTCTACTATTTGGGTTAAAGGAAAACGCCCAGCGGTATAGCCTTGTACCTGCATACCAATATCGATAGTACCTTTAGCAGAAGCATCATAAGTAGCGCCAGCTTCACTTAAAGTGGACGATGGATAGATTTCAACTTTTAGACGGCCGTTTGACTCTTCTTCAATCTTTCTGGCCCAAGGCTCGAAGCCTTCAGTATTGATATTGTCATTGGCAGTCAGAAAGTGCGAAAACCTGAGAGTGGTAACCTCATCTGAATCGCCATTGACAGAAGCTGATTCCTCATTATTGGAACAACCTAATAAGGTAAGTCCAAACATAGTAATCACAGTAGCTAGAGTTATTTCAGTATAAAGCTTAGTTTTCATCATAGAATCCTTTCTTGATGGTTAAGTTTTAATAATTGAATATCTATATAAGGTAATAACTGTTCCTCTGTAATTACTCGTTCACGGTTGGTTAGTAAATTATACTTTGCAGGCGACGCTGGCTGCTTTGGCTTGCTCATAAACGGCTTCACCGTCCAAACCAAGCTTTGCTAGCTCATCAAGATATCTTTGAGTACCCTCTAATAATGGACCCTTCCAATCAGGGTCATTTAGAGGATCTGGAATATCGATCATCGTATCACCTTTGGCACGTGCGGCAGCCATCGCTGCTTCATTACTGTCATCAAATATCTTAGCAATACGATTGGACATGACTAGACCCGAATTATCATCAATGACTTTTTTCAGATCGTCAGGCAGGCTGTTGTATTTATCCTTATTCATAGTTACCACAAAGGTGGAGTTGTAAAAAGGAATGTTGGTATGATGATTAAGCAACTCATCGAGACGGAATGCTTGAATTGGCTGCCAAGTAAAGGCGAGCCCATCAATGACGCCGCGTTGTAATGAAGTATACGTATCACTGGCAGGCATCCCAACCGGAGCTGCACCAATCGTATCGATAACGTGGCTTGCAACCACTGAGGGCTGACGAATACGCAAACCTCTCATATCTGCTGGTGTACGAATCGGCTTATTAGCAGTATGCAGCGCGCCCTGTCCTGAGCCCATCAAAGACAGTAGATGAGTATCTTCATATTCACTAGAGATGGCACCACTGTTATACAGCTCATACAAGATACAAGTCTGCTGTTCTGCCGTATTGGATATACCTGGCAGCTCTACTACTTGAGTTAAAGGAAAACGCCCAGCAGTATAGCCTTGAACTTGCATACCAATGTCCACCGTCCCTTTGGCAGCAGCGTCATAAGTGGCGCCTGGTTTACTCAAGGTCGCAGAAGGATAAATCTCAACCTTAATGCGACCATTTGAGTCTTCTTCAATTTTTCGCGCCCAAGGCTCAAAGCCTTCAGTATTTATATTGTCAGTGGCCGTCATAAAATGTGAGAATCGAAGCGTTGTCACTTCGTCTGAGACACCATCAGCTGATGCCGCTTGCTCATTATTAGAGCAAGCAGACAGCCCCAGTCCAGATACAGTCATGACAGTGGCTAGCGCTATTCCAGTAGATAATTTGGTCTTCATCATAGAGTCCCTTCTTAATGGTTAAGTTTTAGTGGTGATAAAGCAGGTATAAACTTAATCCTCAAACACTAATGCTTGATTGATCATTACAATAAAATCTTCTTTGTTATTTAAGGCATTAGCATTTAATAAAGCCAGTTTTACCAAAAAAAGCTCTCGCTTATTCTCAGGCATTGAATCGATCGCATTTGCTAGTGAGTCATAAACTTCCTCTAGGTTTTCAATGGCGAAATCACTCATATCAACCTCCTTGTTCGCTGTATTCAATCGGACTATGTTTGCGTAAAACAGGCGCTAAGGTTGCCGTAATGGCAGTGATATTGTCATCATAGTTTAACCAGCGCCCAGCAATATGGTGATCTGGACGTATAAAGTAAACGCTGCCCTCTTGGGCAAAATATCTCTCAGTTTGTATTTGCTCATCTATCTGATAACTGACATCAGCACCTTGAATCTGTGGCTGTGTAGTCGAGAGAGCAATGATTTTTATGGGAATGCCCTGCTCTTTTAAGTTATCAATTTCTTGTTTCAAATGACTCCTAATAACGGCATTGGTAAATACTATCGCAGAAAACCCGCCATCAAGCGTATCGTATAAATAGGTGCTATTAGTGGTTTTTAAATTCGGAAACAGCTCACCATTGGCCGTTAAAGCGTTCATAGAAGCGTTATCATCACCTTGACTGTTCAGCGGCGATAAGTGATAGGCATGAGGTCTGGACGTACGCCAGTGATATAGTGGACGCACAAAATCATGGTGCAGTGATAATGACAATACCGCATCACGCAAAATCTGATAGCCATGGGTAGGCGGCGACATAAAGCGTGTCGATTTTCCCGCTTCAGCGCAGATCTCTCTAGCTGCTTGTACCCTATCTGCACTATAGCTGTGTAATAAGTCTTGATTGCCCCAAGCTTTGACGACACCTGCCAGTTTCCAGCTCAGATCCAAAGCATCTTGAAAGCCTGTATTGGCTCCACGCACGCCAAATATCGGTAACAAATGAGCAGCATCGCCGACAAATATAATGCGATTATGTACGAAATCAGGTAGGGTCAATGCTCGTGCTGAATATACGGTACTCCAATCTAGCTCCCACTCTAAGTGACCTTTGCCAATCATTTTGAGTTGATCGGCAACCGCTTTTTTGAGGTTCTCAGGTTTCAGGGCTTCTTCAGGGCTAATATCAGGATCGAGCTGATAGTCAAAGCGCCAGATATCATCAGGCTCACGGTGCATTAAAATGGTATTGTTTGGGTTCCAATCGGGGGAGAAAAAGGCGAGTCGCTCGGTCGGATAGTCAAGCTTGATACGAATATCAGCAATGACAAACCTACCTTCGTAACTGTCACCTTCCATTTTTAGATTTAAATGAGAGCGGATAAAAGAGCGACCACCATCAGCGGCCACTAACCAATCTGAGGTATGTCTATATTCGCCTTCTGGTGTTTGCAGGGTCAGAGTGACGTTGTTTTCTTCATCAGCAATATCAACGAGCTTGTTGCCCCACCTAACCTCAATATTATCAAGCTGGTCGATCTGCTCTAAAAGGTAGCCTTCTAGATAGTTTTGCTGCAAATTATTTAAGGGCGGGAATTGATCATTTTCATCGACAGCATGCGCCATACGAAAGACGGTTTGACCTTTGTATATTGAATTGCCATGGGTCCAAGGCAGTGCTTTTTGCATGACGGCATCAGCTGCGCCTGCCGCATTAAGAACCTCTAGACTACGCTTGGTATAAACTAGCGCGCGGCTACCTTCAGCCAGTTGCTGCTCATCGGTAATCAAGATGACTTTCACACCGTACTTTGCCAGTATAATCGCTGTAGTCATGCCTATAAGACCCCCACCAACGATGGTAACGGTCTGGTCATCAGATTGAGTATCCTGTTGACTGTGAAAATAGGGATAGACCTGATAGTCAAAATACAACGACTGTCTAGGCGACTGTGATGGAAAATGCATGTTTAAAGTCCTTTTTAAACGGCTGCGCAAGTCTTTGAGATAACATTACGATCTGTACTATTAACCAGATGCACTACTAACTCATAGTGCAACTTATTGGACTTATTCGCCCAAAGGTACTTGTTTCTTAGCCTCTTCAAGCTCTTCTGCATGCAAAAACTGCGTGTGTGAGGGAGCACGCTTGGTACGTGACCATTCATCAAGCATTTCTTGCTTCATCTCCTCGGTAATCATAGAGATTTTGGCTTCTGAAGCAGAGTCATCGTAGGTCAACTCTAAGCGGTGACCATTAGGATCGAAGAAATAAATAGAATGGAAGATGCCGTGGTTGGTAACACCGACAATATCAATACCAGCAGATTCTAGCTGTTCTTTGGCGGCCATTAATGCGTCACGGTCTTTTACTTTGAGCGCCAAATGCTGCACCCAATTTGGAGTATTAGGATCAAATCCCATCTCAGGCTGATTGGGTACTTCAAAAAATGCCAATACATTACCGTTACCCGCATCCAAAAAGATATGCATATACGGGTCAAAGGCATGAGTAGAAGGTACATGGTCTTCGGCAAAAGCCAAAACAAAATCCATGTTTAGATGTTTTTTATACCATTCAACCGTTTCTTTGGCATCTTTGCAGCGGTAGGCGACGTGGTGAATTTTTTCTATTTTAAAGCTCATATCAATATCCTTTTGATAAGACGTAAAACTTAAGGCTGTGTCAATACGGTCGACTGCTAGGCTAATGATTGACATCATTAGCCTAGCCTTGCAACTTAAATCCATCATATTGATTAATAAACATAACCAATTATTTTACGCCTGTTTGTATAAATTACTCATCAAAATTAAAGTCTAGCGCAGGCAATACTTTACCGCGCACTTCACCAAAGCCGACACGAATGCCGTCTTTTTCGCTGTAGCCTTTCATAATCACTGTGTCGCCATCTTCAATAAAGGTACGGGTCTCACCGCCTTTCAGCGTTACAGGTTTGGTAGCATTCCAAGCAATCTCAAGCATGGAGCCATAAGATTCTGGCGTCGGTCCTGAGATAGTACCTGAACCCATCATGTCGCCGACCTCTACTTTACAGCCAGAGATGGTGTGATGCGTCAACTGCTGTGCCATCGACCAGTACATATATTTAAAGTTGGTTTCACCAACGACAGTGGCGCTCTCAGCATTTTCAGGAAGTATCTCTACTGACAGATTAATATCGTAACTACTGTCAGGTTTTTTCTCACACAGATAAGCCAGAGGTTGTGGCTCTTGAGTTGGCAGCTCGGTCTTAAAAGGTGCGAGCGCATCCATAGTCACAATCCAAGGAGAAATCTCAGAGGCGAAGGTTTTTGCGTTAAAAGGGCCTAGTGGTACATATTCCCATCTTTGGATATCACGGGCGGACCAATCATTAAATAGCACCATACCAAAGATATGATCCCACGCCTTTTCAATAGCAATAGGTTCACCGATCTTGTTAGGTTGACCAACAATAAAAGCCATCTCAAGCTCAAAATCAAGGCGCTTACAAGCTGAGAAAACAGGTCGCTCGCTATCATTCGGCTTGAGCTGACCAGAGGGGCGTACGATATCCGTTGAACCACTGACAAACACTGTACTCGCACGGCCGTTATAACCAACTGGCATCTCAGTCCAATTAGGCAATAACGCATTATTCGGATCACGGAACATAGTACCGACGTTAGTGGCATGCTCTTTAGATGAGTAAAAATCCGTATAACCTGGTACATGAACCGGCAGATGCATGGTGACATCTGATTGCTTAAAAAATGCCGCGCTTTGTAGATCTTGATTATCACGCAAGTCTTCGTTATCAGCAGACAACAATGTTTGAATGGTGCTACGTGCCTGAGTCCAGTTATCTCGACCAGATTCGATAAAAGCATTTAAGGTTGGCTGATCAAAGTAAGTGCCACCCTCAAGCTTTAGCAATCCTTTTTCCTCAAGCACAGAGAGATCTAAAACTTGATCACCAATGGCAACACCAGCTCGGCGCGTGCCCTCAGCAGTGTCGCTAAAGATACCATAAGGTAGGTTATGAATAGAAAAGTCAGAATCGCTAGCGATATCGATAAATGATGTGAGATTTTTGTCAATCATTGACATAGATGGCTCCTTGCGGTCAGTTTAGTTTATTTATACCAGTGAATTTACGTATAAGATAACGCATTTCTTATAATGTAATTTACATTTGTTCATATTGCAAGTAGTTTCTATATTTTATGAGCAAGTAAGAAGTCTAATAGCGTCGAAGCATCTTGACCTTAACTTGTATAGCTGCTACTAAGTGAAATGGATAACTATTACTAGACTATATCGATTTTCGGGTTGACAACACTTAGTGTTAATAGGTAGTTTTGTTAAATATACATAGAAGCAATAAAAAAAGTTACCAGATTAATCCAGTAACTTCTTTAGTATTATTATCTGTCTATCAATTAACGCCAAATAATTAGTTAACGCAAATCATCCACCACCGCCAACATCGCAATCAGCGAGGCTTCCCCTAGCTTGACTGAACGCTCTGGTGACCAACCCGTATCTGCGTCACGCAGGTTGTCGTTGTCTTTAAACGGCATCTCCAAAGTATTGGCAAGACAATCAAAACGTTCCGCCACCCAGTTAGTGGCGACCGTCATGTTCGCTTTACCCGGTGCATCAATATCATAACCAAATTCAGACTGAAAATCAGCACTGGCGAGCTTCAACACTTCTGAAAATCTATCGCGTAGACTTGCAAGACGGTCGTTATAACTGGGCGTCCCTTGAGAGCCAGCAAGGAATACATAAGGCAGCGCTTCATCACCGTGCACATCATAAAACAGGTCAACGCCCATCTCTTCCATTTTATTAATCACATGAAATACTTCAGGGCTTTTCTCTAAGCTTGGATTTAACCATTCGCGGTTTAGGTTAGTCCCTACAGCGTTCGTACGCAGATGTCCGCGCACACTGCCGTCAGGGTTCATATTTGGCACAATATAGAAGTTCGCTTTCTCTAATAACAACTTAGCCGTGGCGTTATCACTGTCTAATAGACTATATAATAATCCCTCA
>JARIEH010000330.1 GCA_029256865.1 Psychrobacter sp. | reverse complement strand
GGCATCTTGGGTACTTAGTTGGCGCATGACCTAATCCTATGTCTGAGCATGAAACATGACTATAAAATAAATAAGAAGAAGCTAACTGATGATAATGATTGTTGCTACTATCGGCTTATATACTATTATCTCACCCAGATTAATTATACTGGGCTTTTATTTTCTGGCAAGTAGAGACAACAAAACCAGTTTAGCACGCTATATATATCCCTAAGCGCTAAACTGGTTTAAAAATATACATCATCGCACTTTATATTATCAATGGCACGCTTACCTAAGCTGGCTAAGATGCCGAAGCAATACTGGTTTTGAAGCTTTCAAGAATGGGCTCAAGCAAAGCAAACTTACGCTTGTAGCTGACTTGATTGACAATCAAACGTGAAGAGACATCGCAAATATGATCACGTGGCTCAAGCCCATTCGCAATCAAAGTATTACCAGTATCGACCACATCGACAATTAAATCGCCCAATCCTACTAATGGCGCAAGCTCCATTGAGCCATACAGCTTGATGACATCAACTTGCTGACCTTGACTGGCAAAATAAGCGCGGGCGACATTGACGTACTTGGTCGCAATACGCAGGCGACGGTTAGGTAAAGGGGCATCCTTAACGCCCGCTGTCATCAGTTTACACTGAGCAATTTGTAAATCTAGCAGCTCATAGACATGATTGGCACCATGTTCAAGCAATACATCTTTCCCCGCCACACCAAAATCAGCAGCACCATGCTCTACATAGGTCGGCACATCGCTGGCACGTAAGATAAGGACGCGCACATTTGGGTTTGAGGTAGGAAAAATCAGCTTGCGTGATGCTTCAGGATCTTCGAGAAGCTCAACACCTGCTGCCTGCAATAACGGCATCGTCTCTTCTAAAATTCGTCCTTTAGATAAGGCTAATGTTAAACCTGAAAACTCGTTGTCTACTTCATTTAATAAGCTGCTGCTCTGTAAGCGTTCAGTTTGCTCAATCATGATGGCATGGTGTCCGTGTACGGTTGGTGTCCCGACTAGAGGGAGGTATTAATATTTTTACATGAGTATATTGGCTTAGCGTGCATAAAGCTCAAAAGGCATTTTTGAGACATTATAGTTAAGAAACCAATATTGTTTAAAATGCCTTTATAAACTAATCGTTGGTATTGATACGCTCGATATTTACCCCTAACGCACGCAGTTTGTTTTCGACATCTTCATAACCACGATCGATATGATAAATACGGTCGATGAGACTCTCACCTTCAGCAGCGGCAGCCGCCATCACTAATGACATTGAGGCACGTAGATCAGTCGCCATCACTGGAGCGGCGGTGAAATACTCAACCCCTTTTACGATGGCCATATGACCATCTACTCTAATTGAAGCGCCTAGGCGTTTGAGTTCAGGTACATGCATGTAGCGGTTTTCAAAGATGTTTTCGATAATGGTACTGGTACCATCAGCGAGACAGCAAACGGCCATTAACTGCGCTTGCATATCAGTAGGGAAACCTGGATGCGGCTGCGTACGAATATCGACAGGTTTTGGACGGCCTGTCATCTGCGCACGAATCCAGTCATCACCAGTGGTAATCGTTGCACCCATGGCTTCAAACTTCTCAAGCACTGGACTCAGTAAAGAAGCATCCGTTTTTTTGGTCAATACATCGCCGCGAGTCATCAGCGCCCCTGCCAAATATGACCCTGTCTCAATACGATCAGCGACCACCGAATATTCACAACCCTGTAGGCGCTCAACACCTTCAATCGTCATAATTGAGGTACCGATACCGCTAATCTTTGCACCCATGGCGACCAACATATTTGCCAAGTCGACCACTTCAGGCTCAAGCGCACAGTTACCCAGCACGGTTGTGCCTTTTGCAAGGGCAGCTGCCATGATCACGTTTTCAGTACCGCCTACCGTAACCATATCAAATGAGTAGTGGCAACCCAGTAAACGACCGCCTTTTGGTGCACGGGCTTTTACATAGCCGTTTTCCACGCTAATATCCGCGCCCATCGCTGTAAAGGCTTTTAGATGCTGGTCAACTGGACGTGAGCCGATTGCACAGCCGCCTGGCAATGACACTTCGGCTTCACCAAAACGGGCCAGTAGCGGCCCTAATACCAAAATAGAGGCACGCATGGTCTTGACCAAATCATACGGCGCATAAAAATTATCGATATTTTTGGTATCACAAGTGACGGTGTCATCTTGTTTTTGAATAGTGATACCCATACCCGAGATCAGCTTAATCAATGTCCGCACGTCTTGTAGTGAGGGCACATTATGCAGTGTCGTTGGGGTCTCGGCCAATATCATAGCCGCAAGTAATGGCAAGGCGGCATTTTTGGCGCCAGAGATAGTAACTTCCCCTGCGATACGACTGCTACCGGTGATTAAAAACTGATCCATAAAGGTGATAACCTATCTGTATGTGTAAAAAAATGGCAACAAGCCATGAAGTAAAAGTCTCTAAATCTAGACGCTATAAATTGAATGGCTCGCAATGCAAAAACCAAACGTACTTAACCCTGTGACTGAGCTTCCCACTCTGCAGGGGTTAACGCTTGAATATTAAGCGCATGTATGTCACCACTGGCAATCTTATCATTCACCAATCCATAGACCGTCTGTTGACGTTGAACAGTGCGTTTACCCTCAAAACTGGCATCTACGACGCGCACATCAAACTTATTGCCTTGATTGGCCGCTTGGATAAAAGCGTCGGGAAAATGCTGCTGTAAAAACTCAATCAAATCGTCGGCGTTCATGCTCATAAAACATCCTATTATTATATTGGAAATAATCTGTGTATGAATTTTAAAAAATAACATCCATACTTTATATTAGAACGTCATTATAACAAGAGTTTGAACATCTTACAGTACTGTCTACTGATAAGAGTCATCAGTCATGTTTAAGCGATACTTTTTAATAACAACTTTTATAGCATTCAGACAGTATCCATAGTTAGTTCAGCGTTTTATCTAAATATCTCAACACTTGCGCGCGCACATCATTGACCCAGCGTAGGGGCGGCGCCATTGCACCGATACTGGTCGCATGACTGGCACCTTTAATTTCACCAGTCTCAACTGTCGCACCATAGTTTTTCAGAGCTTGGGTCATTTTGATGGTATTTGTATCATAGACAACCTTATCGTTTTCGGCAGTCAACAATAGATAGGGCGGCTGATCACCTGAAATATTTCGATCGGGCATCACCTCGTCAGGGGTAGCATCAGCGGGAAAAGCCGTGGCATTGTTAAACTTACGAAAGTCATAGCTATAAGGACCTGCGATACCGACGACAGCACCGATATCTTTGGGACTAATACCATACGGTGCCAAGAACTCCGCCTTCGATACTGCAGCAATGGTATTAAACGCACCCGAAGAATGTCCAATGACCGCCATACGTTGCGGGTCAGCATGAAGACTGGCGGCATTATCATAGGTCCAAGCGATCGCTTTAGCAGTATCTTCGACGTATTCAGGATATATATGTTCGGGCGCTTTACGATGGTTAATCACCACCGTAATATAACCTGCTTGAGCGAAACTTTGACCGACAAAGGCGTAATCTTCTTTAGTGCCATTCTCCCATGAACCACCATGTACGAACACTATTATAGGATAGGTGTCATTCATCACTGTGTGCGCTTGCATTGTTTGCGCCAAAGGTTTTGGGTAGTAAACGTCTAAGTCTTGTAGCGACTCATCACCGTATAAAATGTCTTTACTAACACCAACACCGCCACTAAAGGTAATGCTATTTACCACGTTGAGCGCCGATAATGCTTGTGCTTGTTGTGCACCAAAAGTAACGACAGCTAGTGTCATCATCCCAGCGCCTGCTATTTTTAAGGTTCGCGGTATCGTTAGTTGGCTATCTGTACTGCCTTCCTGATCATCTGATAGAGCTTTCAGACTGGTTTGCTCTAATGCTTTATTTGAATATGAGTCCTTCATAACCATTATCCTTATTCTCGTATAGCCTGTCGCTGTCAATATATTAGATACTGTTGGAGCACTTCATTATCTGATATATTTTATAACTAGCATCATACTAGAATGCTTCTAGCTTCCAGTTCTTTTAGTGTTATGGCTATTTAGGACTCTTGTGAATGGGATAAAAAGAAGATATAAAATCAGCCCTAGGCAAACAAAGTCGCTTTATTATTAATTTTCATCCAAATCCATATAAGCACTTGAAGAGTCTTGGCTCGTTCCTTGATTGGGGAATGAATTGACAGGATCATTGTCTTGCATAGGGCTTGCCGGCGCAATGTCGTTTGATAAATTGGCGGCAGTAGCACTTCTCAAAACTGGTGTGGCCAAAGGCGCTCGCGTGTCAGCAGGATAAGCTGCGTTGTTCTCAAACATAATATCCTCATTGCTAATAGGCGCGCCCATGTTATCTACCAGGGTCGTTAGCAATACCAACTCCGTTACCCCTGCCGTACTATTAGCGATATCGATCAGATGACTTTGCTGAGTGGGTGTCATCCGCCCCATAATATAAACCACGCCATTGTCAGTCACTACTTTTAGTTGTGAGGTTTTTACCCCACTATTGGCGACCGATTTGGCCAATATCTTTGAGCTAATATACCCATCCTGCACAGTCGAGCTATAGCCTTTAGCCACACCAACATTCAGCTCATTATAAACGCGGCGTACATCTGGCATGGAGCTAACGATTTTTTCTGCTTGGTCTTTTAGGGTCTCCGTTGGAATTTCACCCGTCATCAATACTTCGCTATAAAAGCTATGGACACTCATACGACTACTGGTTTGTAGGTTTTCTTGTAAACCGTATATATTAACCTTTGCCGTGTACTCGATACTTCGATCTAATAAGCGCTGAGGAATAGTACGTTCTGTCAATGGCACACCATACGTCCCTTCTGTACTATTGGTTAGATAGTTAGTGGCGCAGCCCGAGCTCACCACACTTGCTAACACAAGAGCGCCAATCGCGATACGACGCGGTATTTTCAAAACTGTTGTAAGCACATGCAACCTTGTCATTCTTTACCTCATCAAGCACATTGGTTTGTTGAATATTAGGGGTTAAACCACCAAACTTATGGATCAAAAATACTATAAATATAATAAACAGCTACTTTACTGAATTTTAACCCTCAGCGGTTAGGTTTTTGGTAACGGTAACTTGTTAGATATCCTGACTTTAATCACCTCACTACCACGCGTTTGCTATAAACGCCCCTGACAGCCAGTCGGGTTGATAAAACTCAACTTCATCCGATTCAAGTTGATAAATTAGCTTTGTAGCATTAGTATTTCCACTATTACTCGCACCCTTGTTATCAGTATTTTTATTCTTAACAGTAGAATAAGCGCTGTCACGAGCAACATCATAAGCAATGACATCAAACCGACACTCGTAATCTGCATACTCAGGATGCTGATTCAAAAAATGTTTGGCAGTATGGATAATCTTACGCTGCTTCGCTTTAGTGACACTAAGCGCGGCATTGCCAAAGCTTGAGCGCAATCGTTGACGTACTTCGACAAAGACCAAAGTCGACCACGCATGTCCTATTTCTAACATCACTAAGTCGATCTCTCCCACTTTTGGCTGCTGCCAGTTTTTGGCAATGAGTATCAGGCCATGTCGTTGTAAAAACTGACAAGCTTGCTGCTCAAAATAACTGCCTTGCCGCTGCTTAGGAGACGACAGAATCAAAGGACGATGTTTATTGCTATGATTGGTCATGGCAGCGGCTTTACCTCATTAACATTTCAGAATTATCATAGCACAACATGCTAAACTAACCTTTTTAAGTGTTTAGTATTTTTATCTCTAAGCACTTTGATGATTTAATCACGCCTAATTTAATAATGCCTAAGAGGTTTTCATGTCTACCCCCACCACGATGCCGGCTTGTCTGTATATCGTTGCTACCCCGATTGGTAATTTAAACGACATGACCCCGCGTGCGATTGATACCCTAAAGCAAGTTGC
>JARIEH010000131.1 GCA_029256865.1 Psychrobacter sp. | reverse complement strand
ACAGCCGTTTTGAAGAAGCGGGTCTAAAAATCGTTGCTGCAAAAATGCTACAGCTTGATGACGAAAAAGCAGGCGGCTTCTACGCTGAGCATGCTGAGCGTCCATTCTACAATGACCTCGTTTCATTTATGACTTCAGGTCCTGTTGTGGTGTCTGTATTGGAAGGCGAAAACGCTATCGCTAAGCACCGTGAAATCATGGGCGCAACCAATCCAGCCGATGCCGCTGAAGGTACTATCCGTGCCGACTTTGCAAGCAGCATCGATGAAAACGCTGTTCATGGTTCAGATTCAGCTGAATCAGCCAGCCGTGAGATCAGCTACTTCTTCAACGAAGATGAAGTGTGTGCACGCACACGCTAATATAGTGAAACACCTATAAACTGTTACAGCGTTAGACTGGTTCAATGTACAAAACGTACAATTTACACTCGTCTTGCTTGTACTGGCTTTATATCTGATTCACTATATACCTGTTATTTACAATATTGATTGTGAATAATGAGTATCACGAGACGGCTTATATCTTATGGTATAAGCCGTTTTAGCTATTATAATAGTCGTATTCTTTATTGAAAACGGTCGTTGTTTGCCTCATTATCTATCATTACTCAGCATTATCAATCCCTTATCAGCATGTTTTTATCAGTGGTTATTTATGGGTGCTAAACGTTTACATTCACTCAATACAACATTACCCTGATAAAATCTGCGCTCATAACGGATTGCTCATGCATCACGATATGGTCAAATCTCTATAAATAATTGCAAAGCTTATATAAATAAGCCCGTGCAAAAAGGTTATCTATTATGCCCACTATTCAAACACCCACTCAGCACGTGCCTGCAAAGACTACCAATAGTATTAGGCTGGTAGATGAGGCAGAAGCCAAGACCAATCTTTTAGGAATGACGCAAACGCAACTTGCTGATTATTTTAAAAGTATCGGTGAGAAGCCGTTTCGTGCGACCCAAGTAATTAAGTGGATATATCAGCACGGCGTGACTGACTTTGAGCAGATGACCAATCTCAGTAAATCATTGCGGGATAAATTGTCACTCAATGCGTGCGTGACGCCACCAAAAGTCATTCATCGTCAATACAGTGATGATGGCACACGTAAATGGGTGTTTGAAGTGACCGGTGGCTCGTTGGTTGAGACGGTGCTGATTCCAGCAGATGACAGTAAGATAAACGGCCGTAAGACTTTATGTGTGTCTTCACAAGTTGGTTGTGCGCTTGATTGCAGCTTTTGTAGTACTGGTAAACAAGGCTTTGAGCGTGATCTGAGTGCCGCTGAGATTATCGGGCAGCTATGGGTCGCCAATGCCTCGTATATGACGGATGATCAAGACAGTCTTGATCATGTTGATCACAGCTTATGGGAAAACAATGTGACCAACGTGGTCATGATGGGCATGGGTGAGCCGCTATTGAATTATAAGCCAGTGGTCGGCTCGATGGAGCTGATGCTCAGCGATCATGCTTATGGTTTATCAAAACGCCGTGTCACCTTATCAACGTCAGGCGTGGTACCAAAGATGTATCAGCTGGCACAGGATATTGATGTGGCATTAGCCATCTCATTGCATGCGCCCAATGACGAGCTGCGTAACGAGTTGGTACCAATCAATAAAAAGTATCCGTTAGATGAGCTCATCGCGGCCGCAAAAAACTATGTTTATGATTTCAATCCGCGCCATAAAAAGCATGTGACGATTGAGTATGTCATGTTAGATGGTGTCAACGATAGCGATGAACATGCTAAGCAAATGGTTGCGCTGCTTGATGGTCTGCCAAGTAAGATTAACTTAATACCGTTCAATCCATTTCCCCATGCGCCCTATGATAAGTCAAGCAACAACCGCATTCATGCCTTTAGCCATATTCTGAGTGCAGCGGGTTTTGTTTGTACTATCCGTCAAACGCGTGGTGACGATATTGATGCCGCCTGTGGTCAGCTAGTCGGACAAGTGGCGGATCGAACCAGACGCTCGGCAGCATGGCAACAAAGTATCAAAGATCGCGGGATGAAAGAAGATTTAGACGTCTAATATGGCTTTTATTACATTTTTTTAAGGCTTTTATCATAAATAAGGCTGTGACTTATGTGCTGATAAAGGATGGAAATGTAGCAATGTAAACTAAATTGTACTTAAGGTGTCTAAATCTATTAAACTGATGGCTCTTTTGCGTTCCAGTTTTATGATGGCGGCTATGATGAATACTAAAAATTATTGGCGAACGATGACTCAGCGTGACTTCTACTTTAAAACCCATAAGTCTTTGTTTTTCCATGAACATCGGGGTTTAAGTAAGGTATTATTAGGAAAGCCTAAGGGTTTACTGATAGCAAGTGCGTTTATGGCGTTGATACTGACTGGCTGCCAAACTACGGCCAGTAACGATCTAAGTGGCATGGGTTATCAAACCTCAACCCAGCCAAGCAATAATCGCAACCTTGATAAGCAAGAAATCGCCCGTGTTCGCACGTCGCTTGCGGCACAGTATATCCGCAAAAATGAGCTTGATAGCGCCCAGCGTCAGCTAGAAAAAGCCTTCGCTGCGGATAGCCGATATGCACCCGCCTATGATATGATGGGCGTCCTATTGCAGCAGGAAGGCAGCCGCATCAATCTGGAAAAAGCCGATCAGTATTTCAAGAAAGCGATTGTGCTAGATAAAGATTTTCAACAAGCCCATAATAATTATGGCGTTTATTTATCACAGATGAAACGTTATAGTGAAGCGGTCGCGCAATTCGAGATTGCAGGCTCGGCCTTGGGTTATGAAGGACGCATCGGCGCTCTTGAAAACTTAGGGCGTACTTACTTGCAGCTTAATAATCGACCCGCCGCTGCCAAAGCTTTTTTACGGGCATTAGAGGGCAATCGCAATAGCATCATTGCTCATATAGAGCTGGTTGATTTACTGCTTGAACAACAGCGTGTGCAGCAAGCACAAAGACTCTATGATGAGACTTTAATTCTTGTCAAGGGTCAGGAGATAAGTCCACGACTTCTCTTGCAGGGTATCAAGCTTGCTGCCGCACAAAACGACAT
>JARIEH010000018.1 GCA_029256865.1 Psychrobacter sp. | reverse complement strand
AAAAACAAGTAAGGAGAGCTGAATAATGAGTATCGAAATCCTAGAGCCACGGTTGGCAGATGTTGGCGGTATTCCTATCGCGCGTCTTTTACCGAATAAAGGCAAAAAGCCAATTGGCGCTTGGTGCTTTTTGGATCATGCAGGCCCTGCTGAGTTTGGTGAAGATGAATCAGGCATGCAAGTTGGCCGTCATCCGCACACTAACTTGCAAACCTTTAGTTGGATGTTGAATGGCGAAGTGCTACACAAAGACAGCTTGGGCAATGAGCAAGTCATTACCAAAAACCAAGTCAATGTCATGACCGCTGGCACAGGACTTAATCAGGGCATCAGTCATACGGAGCAAAGCGTCTTTCCAGACACTGGCGGCTCACCAGATTCTGCACGGGCGCTGAGCATGGTGCAGTTGTGGATTGCGCTACCGACCGATCAGCAGATCGAACGCGGTTTCCATCATTATCCAGAGCTGCCAACCTGGACAGAAGATAGCGTCGAGATGATACTGACGACGGGCAGCTATACCAGCGTATCAGGCAAGCGCTATGAAGCACCGACGATACAGTACTCAAAGATGGTTGGAATCGATGTGTATTTCTTGGAAGACGGTGAGGTCACACTCAACTTAGAGCCAGGGTTTGAATACGGTATTTTGGTCACAGAAGGCGAGATTGAGTCTGAAGGCAAGGTCTGTCCGCAAGATCAGCTACTCCGCTTCCATGATAGCGATGTTGCTAACAATGAAAGCATCAAGCTGGTCGCCAAAAAGGGTACCCGCGTGATGTTTATCGGCGGTGAGCCACTGAATAACCAAGTGCTGCTATGGTGGAACTTTGTCGCTGATAACAAAGAAGAGATTGAGCAGTCCATCATCGACTGGCACAACGGTCATGAGCGCTTTGGTGAAGTTGATTCTGATATGAAACGCCTAGAAGCACCTGCCTTGCCTGAAGGTTTTAAAGGCTAAGCATTTAATAGGGCTTTTATAATTATCTTAATTGTTAAGCTTTATTATAAAAAAGGAATACGGATAGCGTCCAGTTATTCTTATACTAAAACAGGTTGCAGGATATGGTGATTTGAGTTTACTCATTTGGCATACCTCATCGTTTTTAATTTATTTACATTCATCTATATTTTGGAGAAAATCTATGTCAGATTTACAAACCCTACATCAAATCGCTGAAAAGCGTCGTTCTATCTATGGGTTAAGCGATCAATTACCTGTATCGAATGACGAAATTGTGAAGCTGGTTGAGCATGCTATTTTACATACGCCATCCGGTTTTAACTCGCAATCAACGCGTATCGTCGTCTTGTTTGGTGATGATCACAAAAAACTGTGGCAAATCACTGAAGATACCTTACGTGAGATCGTCGATGACGAAGAGAAGTTTGTCCCTACCAAGCAAAAGATAGATGGCTTTAGAGCGGGCGCTGGCACTATCATGTTCTTTGAAGATCAAAAAGTCATCAAAGATATGCAAGAAGCGGCGCCTTTGTATGCTGACAAGTTCCCATTTTGGGCACATCAGACCAATGCAATGCATCAGTATGTGATTTGGACGGCGTTGGCAAGCATCAATATCGGTGCAAACCTGCAGCATTACAATCCTGTGATTGATGATAAAGTTGCTGAAGCATGGAATATTGATTCAGAATGGGAGTTGATTGCACAAATGGTATTCGGTGGTATCGAGCAGCCTGCAGGCGATAAAGAATTTAAGCCAGTCGAAGAACGCATGAAAGTATTTGGTTAATATCTAATCTAATAACTATATAAAAAATGTATAGAATATTATATTGATTACATTGAAAAGCCCCGATTATTTCGGGGCTTTTTGCGTATAGGGTAGGGGTAGACTATAAATAACTGTGCATTTTTTCTAGTTTACGATGCCACTTTTTAGTCTAACGCTCCTCATCCATGCGCTTAATACTGTCTGGACTGGCATCATAGATAGCATCTAACTCCTCTTCTGTTAAATAGCGCTCAACGATAGAAAAAAGCTCGCGCTCTTCGAATCTTATGTGATCGTATAGCAAAGCTCCAAGCTGCTTGACCTCTACGACGGTTACCTCATTGTCTTTACTACCTTTGGTTTTTATTGATGTTTTGACTTTTGCCATGAATTCATACAATGACTGATGCTGCTTCTCAAGCGTTTCAAGGACTGATGCCACCTCTAGCTGAGTCTCTTTATAAGGGAGTAGCGCATTGGCAATTAAATTGTCTTCAATGTGAAAGTGTTCATGCATGTCGTTGAGATAAGAGGTTAGCGCATACCAATGCTTAGTGATGGCGACATGATCATCGGTGCACT
>JARIEH010000163.1 GCA_029256865.1 Psychrobacter sp. | reverse complement strand
TGACACTTTCGTAATACATACCGTCTAACTTAGACTTGGCTTCTGCACCAGCGGGAATGGTTGTGGTCTTGATATCGACATCTGTATCTTTAAGGATATAGTTGACCAATACTGGCTGCATGGCAATATTGTCATTATTAGTCAATGCTTGCCACGTTTCTGTATTTAGCTGTTCTGTCACCGTTAGCCCTTTAGACTTTTGAAATGCTTGCATGGCTTTTCGGGTGTTTTTACCCCAATAACCATCGACCGCTCCAACACCATGGTGTTGCCAATTAAGCAAGGCTTGTAGCTTAGTCCCTATATTACGATTGATATCAGCCCCTTCTGACCAGCTGGCATCATTCACCGTCTTTGCTGCTGTCGAGAGATTGTCAGTATTATATGTAATCGTTGGCAATAGTTTATTTAGTAGACTTGCGGTTTCAGTGTCTTGGGGGATCTTTTGACTCACGCCATTGGTTACCTGATTAGCCTTGGTATCAGCAATGTTATCGCTATTCATAATGTTATCGCTATTCATATTGTCCTTTATGTCAGCGGCGATACTTGGACTGATAAATAATGCAGTAGATAAACCAATAGCGGCCATTGCGCTCCTGCTTTTTATTAATGGGTACATAAAACACTCCTAAAGTTATGATTTATTATTCATTTTATTATCTGGATTCTTATTACCTAATTATCATCTCATATCACCTTGTGAGCATAGCATTCCTTTATGTTAATAAATGCTTACTCTTATAGCTTCTGTGTTATACCAGACTAAATAGCCCTCATAAACTGACTGCCAAGCCTTTTAAAAGTCCATCATGATGCTCTCAGCAGTGCGCTGATGAATGTTATATGCGCAAAAAAACCCATAAACTACCCAGTAGTTTATGGGTCATAAAAGCCTCAATATTAGCTTTATAAAAGGGTTTGGCTTATGACAATTTTGCTAATACAGCCTGACCCATTTGTTTACAACCAACTTGGATTAAGCCTTTATCGCTACTGTCCCAGATATCAAGAGTACGTAAACCATCATCAAGTACGTCACTTACCGCTTGTTCAATGGCTTGCGCTGCCTGCTCTTGCTTGAAAGTATAACGTAGCATCATAGCGACAGAAAGAATGGTCGCCAATGGATTGGCTTTATCTTGGCCTGCAATATCAGGTGCTGAGCCATGGCAAGGCTCATACATACCTTTACCATCTTCATCAAGGCTGGCAGAAGGTAACATGCCGATAGAGCCCGTTAGCATGGCCGCTTCATCAGAGAGAATATCGCCAAACATATTGCCCGTGACCATCACATCGAACTGCTTTGGATCACGAATCAGCTGCATACAAGCATTGTCTGCATACATATGTGACAGACTAACATCGCCATAATCGGCTTGCTGCATCTTAATCATCGTCTGCTTCCAGAGCTCTGTGACTTCCAAGACGTTTGCCTTATCCACTGAACATACTTTGGCAGGTGTGCCGGCTGCTTTTGCTCGAGTTTGTGCCAACTCAAAAGCCACTTTACCGATACGCTCAATCTCACTGGTTTTATATATCATGGTGTTGTAGCCTTGCTGCTCACCATTCTCTAACGTGCGGATACCGCGCGGCTCACCAAAATAGATACCACCCGTCAGCTCACGGACAATGAGTAAATCTAGACCAGAGATAATCTCAGGTTTGAGACTAGAAGCATTTGCCAGTTGTGGATAGAGTTTCGCCACGCGCAAGTTCGCAAATAAGCCAAGCTCACTACGAATTTTTAGTAGACCACGTTCAGGGCGTTTACTACGCTCGATCGCATCCCATTTAGGACCACCAACAGCACCCAATAATACCGCATCTGCACGACGCGCTTGATTTAGCGTCTCATCGGGTAGTGGTTCGCCCGTCGCATCAATGGCCACACCGCCTATCAGACCAGACTCAAGAGTCAAGTCTAAATCAAACTTCTTATTGACAGCCTTTAGCACATCGATGGCTTGAGTCATAATTTCAGGGCCAATACCATCGCCTGCCAATGTTAATATCGTTGCCATACTGATCCTTGTCGATAATTAAGAGGAAAATTGTAAGAGGAAAATGTGATTATTTATAAAGCTTTATGGTTCATTAGTGATGCGTTTACTTACTCTTAGTTTTGTTTTTGTTTTTGATTGCGATTTCTATAAACTCACCTTGCTGTTCGGCATCTAATTGTTTACAAAAATGACGCACGACACTACCATCTTCTACCAACTCAACACATAGCGGTTTTGGGGATGCTTTATCGAGTAAACTACCCGCATCTTGACCAGACTTAACTTGATAAGCACGTATCTGATAGGTGGCATCAACAAACTCATGGATGATGGCAAAGCGCTCAACATAACCGAGGTTATTTTCAGGATAAAAGTTTACATGTACCTCACGTTTGATAGGCTTCACTCGTGCATAATAATTGGTCAGTCCCTTTATACTAGAAGGCGCTAAAGGGACTATCTTGACCGATTTGGTGTTTAATAGTGAAGTGACTTCATCCATACTAGGTATCGGTGCCAACATACTTCCATTCACTGGTTCATGAGTTTCTGGCGAAATAATGGGCGTTCTATCAATGTGGGTAATTTCACAGTGGTAAGTACCAAAACAAGCGAGATTTACCTCACCTGCCACAGGCTTGATTTTACCTGCCCACTCCGATGCGTTTTCGGCAGTTTCTATCTGTTGGTAGCCAGTCAATAATTGAAAACCAGATAAGGATAAAACCATGGCAACGGTGCTAGCAAAAACTGCATAGTATTTTTTATTCATAATGAAGGCTACTGTTCATATAGATGTTTGATTAACATTCATTTTAGCCAGTTCGTCACCATAACTCAACGCTGTATTTTTGACTATCCAACATTTATTAATGCTTAATTTTACGCTCGTACTTCATTGAAGATCCAAGGGGTTTTTTGCATCATTTTTTGCTCATAGGCTTTGATATCATCGCTTTGCTGCAATGTTAGACCAATATCATCAAGGCCATTTAACAAGCAATGCTTACGAAAGGCATCCACTTCAAAGGCATACTCTTCACCAGTCGGCGTAGTAACTACTTGACGCTCAAGATCTGCAGTCAGCTCATAACCTTCATTTTCAAGCGTGGCTTTCATCAGTTTATCAACGATAGCTTCGTCCAATACTATCGGCAACATGCCGTTTTTAAAACAGTTGTTATAAAAAATATCAGCAAAACTTGGGGCAATCACGGTACGAAACCCATATTCAGACAGTGCCCACGGCGCATGCTCACGGCTAGAGCCACAGCCAAAGTTCTTACGAGCCAATAAGATAGTAGCCCCTTGATAACGCGGTTGGTTCAATACAAAGTCTGGATTGATAGGACGCTTGCTATTGTCTTGTCCAGGGAATCCTTCATCTAAATAACGCCAATCATCGAATAAATTGACGCCAAAGCCAGTACGCTTAATAGACTTTAAAAACTGCTTAGGGATGATTTGGTCGGTATCAACGTTGGCGCGATCTAGCGGACAGACGATACCTGTTTGAGTGTTATAAGCTTGCATGGTAGTTCCTATAATATGAAAAGTGTGGCAACCGTTACCTAACGCTCAATCATGGATTGTTTAAGCGTTAAGTACTGATAAATCTTTAAAAAGTACGCACATCGACGAAGTGACCGGCCAATGCGGCGGCCGCTGCCATCGCCGGACTCACTAAATGCGTGCGTCCACCAGTTCCTTGACGTCCTTCAAAGTTACGGTTAGAAGTCGAGGCGCAATGCTCCTCTGGCTCAAGCTTATCAGCATTCATCGCCAAGCACATTGAACAACCTGGCTCACGCCACTCAAAACCTGCATCAGTAAATAAGGTATGCAAGCCTTCCGCCTCTGCCTGCAACTTTACTTGTCCAGAGCCAGCAACCACAATGGCTTCTTTAATATTGTCCGCAACTTTACGACCTTTGATGACCGCAGCGGCATCACGCAAATCTTCGATACGTGAGTTGGTGCAAGAGCCTATAAAGATTCGATCCAGCTCAATATCAGTAATCGGCTGTCCCGCTTCTAAGCCCATATACGTATAAGCACGTAACCAGCCTTCGCGTTGTGACTCATCCACTGCTTGATCTAACGTAGGCACTGATTGAGTCACATCTACTACCATCTCAGGTGAGGTGCCCCAAGACACTTGCGGTGCAATCTGACTGCCGTCAATTTCGATCACAGTATCAAACACGGCATCAGCATCTGAGTACAAGGTACGCCAGTAGGCTTCTGCCTGCTCCCACTGCTCCGCAGTAGGTGCATACGGACGGCCTTTTACATAATCAATCGTCGTATCATCGACAGCAACCATACCAACACGCGCGCCTGCTTCAATCGCCATATTACAGACAGTCATGCGCCCTTCCATGCTCATCTCTTCAAACACTTGTCCGGCAAACTCAATCGCATGGCCTGTACCACCAGCGGTACCGATCTGTGCAATGATCGCAAGCACCACGTCTTTCGACGTCACGCCAGCACCTAACTCTCCAGTAACGCGGATTTGCATGTTTTTTGATTTCTTTTGAATCAAACACTGAGTGGCAAGCACGTGCTCAACCTCAGAGGTACCAATACCATGAGCCAGACAACCAAGCGCTCCGTGAGTCGCCGTATGTGAATCGCCACATACCACCGTCATACCAGGAAGTACTAAGCCCTGCTCAGGACCGACTACGTGCAAGATACCTTGGCGGGCATCATTAATAGTGAACTCAGCGATAT
>JARIEH010000193.1 GCA_029256865.1 Psychrobacter sp. | reverse complement strand
AGGACAGAGTTGTAGAGTGCAAGTCACATACTAAGCTTAACACTCTATTAGATAGAGTCAGTATAGTAAATGAGAATTCGCTTTAAAAGAATGGTATGGTGCAATTTAAAATAGCGCCAAATCAGGGTGCAATGATTTGACGCTATTTTAAGAATAGGAAGAGCACATGTCACTGGCAGAGGAGAGCCAGCGCTGCGTTTAGATAGATTTACCCAATTGAGCCGCTTTTAATGCGTTTTCTTGCTGTTCAGCGATGATTGAGTCGCATTTATTAGGGTCATTACCGCAGAACGAGCAGTTTTCATCGCCCATCAGTTTGGCAACACCCCCGCAAGAACCTCTAAGGGGTTTCTTTTTGATCATATAACCAATACCCATAAAGATAAAAAACAATATGAATACGGTAAAGGTAATCGCTAGCATAGGAAATAGTTGGCTAAGCATAGAGGGATCCTCGACTTATTCAGCCTACTGTTGCAGACTGTTATTGGATTTATCCCTCTATTCTAACATATCTAACATAGTTACTTAGCCTAGATAGTAGCTACCTAAACAAAGCCAATACAAGCTTACATAACATGGATAGCGATATAGGCAGCAGCACCTGCCAAGTAGCCCACGAGTGCCAGAGCGCTGATATGCTTGAGGTACCACATAAAGGATATTTTCTCCATACCCATAGCGGCCACACCTGCTGCTGAACCAATGATTAAGCAGCTACCACCAACACCTGCGCAGTAAGCCAAGAAATGCCAAAATGCACCATCTTGTAAAAACATGCTTTGACGCGCCAACTCATCACCAGTAAGCCCTGCCAAAGCAGAGTCAGTCAATAATGGATACATTTTCATCGCACCCGCGACTAATGGAACGTTATCTACCAATGAGGACAACAGACCAATTAATACGTTAATGACATATAAGTTACCAAAGGTATTATCGAGCCACGTGGCCATATCGACTAAGTGACCAGCAGTAGCAAGTGCAGAGACTGCCAATAAGATACCTAAGAAAAACAAAATACTAGACATGTCGACTCGAGTAAGGACTCCAACGACGGTCATTTGCTGTTTAACATGCCACTGGTCATGGCGGTGCACCAGCTCAGTAAACACCCAAAGTACACCCACACCGAATAAGATGCCCATGTAAGGGGGCAGTTGGGTTAAGGTTTTGAACACGGGGACAAATGCCAATGCGCCCAAACCCAATGCTAGTATACTAATGCGCATTCGCGGTGTAACCGTATCAAGAGGATCTACTGTATCCACACCATTACCATTACCATTTGTTTCGTTTAGATAGACATCAAAGGACTGTACTTTTGCACCTTCTGGCCCTTGTATTGCCATGGCAGAGGCACCGGTATATTCACCAAGATAGTTGACGTTAGAGGATTGAATAGCTGGCTTAGGAGGTTTTGGCCGCTTTACTTCTCGACCTCTAAACATAAACGTCAGTATCAATAGTGGCACAATAGCCGCCACTAAGCTTGGGACAATTAAATTAACAATGATATTACTGGCAGTGATTTGATTACCAATCCACAGCATAGTCGTAGTTACGTCGCCAATCGGTGACCAAGCACCACCAGCGTTAGCACATATTACAACCACACCGACAAACCACAAGCGCAGCTGTTTATTTGCTACCAGTTTGCGCAACAATGAAATCATGACAATAGTTGTGGTCAGGTTATCTAGGAGCGCGGAGAAAAAGAAAGTAAGTGTGGCAATCGTCCACAATAGAGCGACTGCATTGGTCGTATGAATACGGTTGGTGATGGCTGCAAAACCATCATGCGCATCAACCAACTCAACGATAACCATAGCACCCATCAAGAAAAACAGAATTTCTGCAATCTCTGACAAATGGTGTCGTAGCTCGGTGTTCAATAGCATCGTGGCGCTAAGACCATCGGTGAGTTGATTGGCAAGTAAAGTCTCTGATCCAATCACGAGCAATGTCCAAGCGATAACTGCTGTTAGTAGAGCAGAGGCGGCTTTATCGACATGGAGATTATGTTCTAGAGCAATAGCAATGTAGCCTAAGACAAAAACTATCGCCATCAATGAGTAAATCATCAGATATCCTTAGTGTCTTAACACTGTGATAACAGTTATTTGAACGGGTACATTGTACGCCAGTTACAAATATTAAGACAGCCGGTAAGATGACTGTAGGAACTATCGATGAAATCCTACATGGAAATTAATAAAGATGATGAACCATGCGCAGTTTGAGATCATTAGCGGGCTTTACTTGCCGCTTTCTGACTAAAGGAATAGTCTCATAGCTAATTAACCTGATCGGCACGTAAGGCTTTCATCGCAGATGTTTGTACTACTTGCCAATCCTCTAAGCGGTCAGCAGAGGCGTTTGGTTTGGTTTCATCAGCTAAGATGACAAATAATGCTGCTAAGTTTCGTTCTTGAGCGACACTGAGTGCTTTTGTATAAGGCATGGCTGTGAGTGCCGTTGCCCACGCATCGGCAAGCGCTACTGAATCTGCTATGACTGTTACCGAAGGGGCACCGCCAGCGATAGGTTCACCAGTGGTAGGGTCAATTGTATGGCTATAACGCTTATTATCTAAGAGCACTGAGTTGCGATAGCTTCCTGAAGTTGCTAGGTACATCTGATTACCGTTTTTCATCGGCTGACGGATAGCTGAGATGGTTTGGCGCTCGCTCACTGTGCTACCTTCAATAGGAGCATCAATGGCAATTTGCCACGGTTGCTGTTGGCCATTGACGCCAGAGGTGGCGATTTCACCGCCAATCTCAACCATATAATTACGAATTTGGTAGTTATCTCTGAGCACATCAGCGATAACATCGACGCCATAACCCTTAGCTACTGCCGAAAAATCCAACTCTACCCCGTCTTTAGTTTTATAAAGCGTCTCGTCCTTTTGTATCACACTCTCGAAGTCTACCAACGCTTTTGCTTGCGCTATTTCCATAGCGCTTGGTGGGCTTTGTAAACGCTCAACCGTCATGGTACTACCAAATCCCCAAGTATTAATGAGCGGCATCACTGTTGGATCGAATGCTCCATTAGATTGAGTATAGACTTGTCGAGAGACGTCGAGTACATGGCTAAAGTCGGCATCAATAGTAATCGCTGTGTCTTTAGGCAGTTGATTGAATTGAGAGATGGTAGAGTCGCTTTGATAGGTAGACATGCTGTCATTGATTTGTTGTAGGCGCTCGTCAATCGCTGCTTGAATGTCTGTCTCATCGACATTCTCTGGCAGCTGATAGCTAATATGGTAGCTCGTACCCATGGTTTCGCCACTTAAGTAATTATAACCAGGCGTTTGCTGGCAAGCACTGAGGGTCAAAAGAGAAGCCAGGATGATGATGCCAAACACGATAGTATGACTAGATTGATAGAGAGAAGGGAGAGGGATTAAGTTTTTCATAAGCTCTTTAATATAAGATGAATGTGACTGCAAAGGAGTTGGCCTATTTTACACCTCTGAATGTTCATAGCCATAAAAATAAGCCCAACTCATCATATAGGGCACCGCATTTTAGGTGACTTTTGACTCACGGATAAGTGTATACAGTTTTGATGGTGATATTCGATTGACCCTGGTCGCCAGTTTTTCTTTGGTGCCTGCGACAATAATATACTCTTTGCCTTTTGTAAGTGCTTTCATGGCTTGTTTGGCAAATGTTTTAGCAGTGAGCCCTTTATCAGTGGCTTCGTCCATGGTACCTTGCGCGCTACCATCTCCTGTTAAGGCATTGATAGAAATACTGGTTTGAATAAAACCTGGGAATACAGTCGCAACTTCTATTCCTTCATCGTGCAGTTCAGCACGCAAACTATTTGCCCACATATGGATAGCCGCTTTGGCAGCACCGTAAGCACCGCGATATTGGGTGCCCAATAGACCTGCCACGCTAGATACCATCACTACTTTACCACCACCTTGCGCGATCATATCTGGCAATACCAATCTGGTCAGACGTGTTTGTGCAAAGTAATCTATTTCCATTATTTGACGTTCAACTTCCTCAGTGGTTTCCATGATAAGGGCGCGTTGACTGATGCCGGCGTTATTAATGAGCCAATCGATTTTTCCCACTTGGATTTTAGCCGTCTCATAAGCGTCTTTTGCTTGCTTAGCATCGGCTATATCAAAGGGAATCACGCTATGTTTTTTGCTGTTTTTACAGCGTTTTTTGACAGCTTCTAATTTTTCTTCATCACGGCCACTCAAAATAACCCTCGCACCGCGTTTGGCAAAGGCAATAGATAATGCTTCACCAAGACCACTGGATGCACCAGTTATCCAAATGGTTAGGTTTTTAACTTTAGTTTTCATCAGAATCCTTTCTCCTTGTCATTAATTCATCACTTTAATTGTGATTAAATTTAGCCCACAAAAAAGAGCCTCTATTGAGGCTCTTAATTTAACATATATTATCACGTTAATTGTGTTTGCTTAATGAATGGGTTTTGCCACTCGATTTAACCACCAAAGTCATCAAGTAAGATGTTTTCGTCCTCGACACCTAAGCTGTGCAGCATATCGATTACGGCAGCGTTCATCATCGGTGGCCCACACATGTAGTACTCACAGTCTTCAGGGTTTGGATGATCTTTCAGGTAATTCTCAAGGAGCACGTTATGGATAAATCCAGTAGGACCTTCCCAGTTGTCTTCTGGTAATGGATCAGACAACGCCACATGCCACTCAAAATTATCAAACTCTTCTTCTAGTTGATCATAATCCTCAACATAGAACATCTCACGAATAGAGCGCGCACCGTACCAAAAGCTAATCTTACGATCAGTGTTCAAGCGTTTGAGCTGATCAAAGATATGCGAACGCATTGGTGCCATACCTGCACCGCCTCCGACGAAGATCATCTCAGCATCGGTATCTTTGGCAAAGAACTCACCATACGGGCCTGATACCGTCACTTTATCGCCAGGCTTTAAGCTAAATGTCCATGATGACATCTTACCTGGTGGAATACCGTCAGGACCGCGTGGTGGTGGACTTGCAATACGGATATTGAATTTGATAATGCCTTTTTCGTCTGGGTAGTTGGCCATTGAATAAGCACGAATAACCGGCTCATCAACCTTCGACACATATTTGAAAATGTCAAACTTTTCCCAGTCTTCGCGGTATTCTTCGTCGATCTCAAAATCTTTATAATGTACTTCATGCGGTGGCGCTTCTAGCTGTACATAACCACCAGCACGGAAGTTAACTTCTTCGCCCTCTGGGATTTTCAGTACCAACTCTTTAATAAAGGTGGCAACGTTATCGTTAGAGACAACCTCACATTCCCACTTTTGCACATCAAAAAATTCAGGGTCAATCTCAATCTTCATGTCCTGCTTAACAGCTACCTGACAAGCCAAGCGCATGTGATTACGGATTTCGCCTTGAGTAAAGTAGCCTTCTTCGGTGGGTAAGATAGAACCACCACCTTCAATAACGCGGCAGCGACACTGAGCACAGGTACCACCGCCACCACATGCTGAAGATAAAAAGATACCTTCACTAGCAAGTGTTTGTAGGAGTTTACCGCCTGCAGGCGTTACCACGTCATTATCGGGATTATCATTGATGTGAATGGTAACGTCGCCTGAACTGACCAGTCTTGAGCGTGCCGCCAAAATAATGGCAACCAAGCCCATGATGATCAAGGTAAACATAGCAACGCCACCAATCGCCGTAGCATAATCCATGATATGTATCCTTAATCTATGGAGTAGGGTTGCGGGAGCATTAATTTATTGCTGTACCCGAACGTCTACCGAATAAATGAATTAAATAGGTCAAATAGCTAAATAAGGCCTTAAGCTTAGGTCGTCAATTATTCTATGAACCAACAACCCTAAGCTTAGCAGTTTAAATGGACATACCACCGAACGACATAAAGCCGAGCGACATTAGGCCAACCGTAATAAAGGTAATACCAAGACCACGCAGCGGTGCTGGGATGTCTGAGTATTTCAACTTTTCACGAATACCAGCCAATGCAGTGATCGCAATTGCCCAACCGAAACCTGCCCCTACGCCATATACCATCGACTCACCAAAGTTATAATCACGCTCAACCATGAACAGTACACCACCTAAGATGGCGCAGTTCACAGTAATGAGAGGCAAAAACACGCCAAGTGCGTTGTATAAAGCTGGAACAAATTTGTCTAAGAACATCTCTAGAATCTGTACCACAGCGGCAATCAGACCAATATAACTCAGTAAACCTAAGAAGCTTAAATCGATATCAGGGAAACCTGCCCATGCCAGCGCCCCATCTTTTAGGATGAACTGAAACAGTAAGTTGTTTAATGGCACAGTAATAGCCATGACCACTACAACCGCAACCCCAAGACCGATAGCCGTTGATACCTTCTTTGATACCGCCAAAAAGGTACACATGCCTAAGAAGTAGGCAAGTGCCATGTTCTCAATGAAGAC
>JARIEH010000308.1 GCA_029256865.1 Psychrobacter sp. | reverse complement strand
TAGTGCGCTAGTAAATGACTGGTATCAATGGCACAATATCTGCATGAACCAAGGATCGTTTATTTACCCTATCATTCACGCCGTCATCTTAGCAGAAATATATAGCAGGTACGACAGCTAAAACATTGAATCCTGTTTTAGCCAACGATGATATCGGATACTTTATTCTCCTATTTTCTTACCTTTAAACCTTTATTAGTAAAAGCTTATGTGATTATTGTGTCTGTCTTATGGTCGGCTTTTAGCATGCTTCTTACCTCATTGTCATAATTAGAATATTACCTATGTTTACGATTATTCAATCCCACCGTACCGAGCTTTTGGTCGAGCAATTATTAGACGCTTATAAGTCTAAAAACCAGCCTATATTTGAAGAGTTTATCGTCATTGTGCCTTCTATGGTGCTTGGTGATTGGCTGGATAAATCTATTGCAAGTCAAGCGGGCATCAGTACGTTAGTTACGACGACGTTCTGGGGGCAGTATCAGTGGACATTGATGCAAAAGGTGTTGGCTGAGCATAATACTTGGCTTGAGGACAATCAGCGCACGCAAGAAATCATTACCGTACCAGAGGTGGCAGTACTGACTGGCTCAGTGATGCAGTGGCGGTTGTTTGGTTACTTTACCTACTATCAAGTACAGATCATGGCAGATGAAAAGCATCCGCTATATCCATTATTGTCAGCGCTGATAGATGATGAGGCAGATCGTAGTCAACAAGATGTGCGTTTATGGTCGCTTGCGACTGATTTTTCGCGGGTATTTGGCCGTTATTTGAATCACCGTGACGATTGGTTATCGCTATGGTCACAGAACAAAGCGGTAGACGTAGAGAGGCTAGTCGCTGAGAAGGATAAGCTAACGCTAGAGTTTGATCAGTATGCTGGCATGACACCTGAGTGGTTGGTCGCACATTATGTAGAGCTAGAGGCGGCGCAGCGGCATCTATGGCGTCTGTTATTTGCCTCTGTTTATGAGCACCGTTCTGCTATTGAGCGCCGATTTTGGGAGATTATGGCCAAGGATGGTAGTGAGACGGGCGTCGATATTAAGTCTATCTTGCCAACACAGTTGCATATTTTTACGATTCAGCAGTTGCCGCAAAACGAATTAGATTTTTTACAGCGGTTGTCTAAGTACCTCGATATCACCTTGCTACATTACAATCCATCGCAACTTTTTTGGGCAGATATTGTCGATAAGCAGTGGCTACAGCGCCAGCAGGTGATAAACCCTGAAAGTGTGTTTTTGCGGGATTATGGTCATACCTTGTTATCACGTCTTGGCAAACAATCGCGTGAGACTTTTGCAATGCTGGCAGGGCTGTCTGGTAATGAGGATAAAGATGGCTTTGTATTGGACTGGCAGGATAAATTTGATATAGAAGATGCGCAGCAGATGTCATCAATTAGTAGGAATGATGGACAGCCCATGAGTTTGCTTGCGCACCTGCAACAAGACGTACTGATGCTTGATGAAAGCTCGACCCAGCAAGTCACAGCAAGCCGCTTAAGTGCTGCGCTTGGGGCACAAATGACGTCTCATTTAGAAGAGTCACAAGAAGATACTGAAGTTAATAGTTCTGGAAGTAATCATAAGAATAGCCTAAGCAATAGGAATGATGGTGATTATTCAGAGCAGCAAAAAGAGCAGTGGTACAGTGACGATACGCTAAAAAATAAATATCATGAGCAATCACGCCAGTGGAACATCTCCCAGTACGACAATAGCCTAAGTATTCATTCTTGTCATAATCTACAACGCCAACTTGAAGTGCTGCGCGGCATGATCGGACGCTGGCTTAATGAGGCCAATGATAATGGTAGCATGCGTCACTTATCTGACATCGTCGTACTATTACCTGATGTTGAGCGTCATCATGACTTGATTACTTCCGTATTCGTACAGGGTAAAGGGCAAGATGGCTTGACATTACCCGCCAAGGTGACAGGGGTGGTTGATAAGTCAATTCGCCAACTCTGGGAAGCTATCAGCGGATTTTATAGTTTGCTCGGTAGTGATACGGCGCGTTTTGAGGCGGCGGTGGTCATGGATTGGTTGATGCTGCCGCCACTGTATGAGAGCCTTGGCTTAACTCATGAGCAGATGAGTCGTGGTTGTGACTTGTTGGAGCAAGCGGGCTTTGTGCGGGGCTTTGATGAAGCACATTTGCAGCAGACGTTAGATGCTGCAGACTATGATTACCGCTTTAGCTTTGCTTACGCTTTGGATCAAATTGCTTTAGGCTTAGTGATGCCAGAGGCGGGTATTAGCGATTGTTTATATCCAGACAATTGGCAAGACAATACTTTAGTGGAAAAAACTGTTCCTATTTCAGCTATTAGTTTAAATGATGCGCCTATCGTTGAAGCCTTATGCCGTATTCATGCAGGACTTAATAAGTGCCGAGATGAATATCAAGCAAGCTATAAAGCCGAAGAGTGGCTGAATCGTATAGAAAACCATAT
>JARIEH010000168.1 GCA_029256865.1 Psychrobacter sp. | reverse complement strand
TCAATCTCGGAAATTTGTTTTTCAAGTTCAGGTATCACACCATATTGCAATCGAGACATCTCTGCATAATCGCCATCACGTGTGGCTTTTTCTAACTGAATACGTGCTTTATCCAAGTTTTCTTTGTGCTGTTTACTACCTTCGACTAAAGCCTTTTCAGCCTGCCAAATCTCATTGAGATCTGCATACTCTTTTTCAACTTCTTCAATCTGAGTATCTAGTATCTTAAGCTCTGCTTGCGCACCCGCATCTTCTTCATGTTTAAGCACTTCGCGCTGCATTTTTAGCTGCACCAGACGACTATCTAGTTTGTCTAATGCTTCAGGCTTACTGTCCATCTCCATGCGCAAACGACTGGCCGCTTCATCAATCAGATCAATGGCTTTGTCAGGCAGTTTGCGATCGGTGATATAGCGATGACTCATCCGTGCCGCAGCAATAATGGCGCTGTCTTGAATAACGACCCCATGATGTAGCTCATAACGGTCTTTGAGACCACGTAAAATCGCTACTGTATCCTCAACTGTTGGCTCATCGACCAGCACCTTTTGAAAACGGCGTTCAAGTGCGGCGTCTTTTTCGATATATTGACGATACTCATCAAGGGTTGTCGCACCGACACAGTGCAGCTCACCACGCGCAAGTGCGGGTTTTAGCATATTGCCTGCATCCATGGATCCTTCAGATTTACCAGCACCAACCATGGTATGCAGCTCATCGATAAATAAGATGACGTTACCTTCTTGCTTGGCCAAATCACTCAGTACAGCTTTGAGTCGCTCCTCAAACTCACCACGGAATTTCGCACCCGCGATCAAAGCACCCAAGTCTAATGACAAGACTTCTTTACGACGTAGACCTTCTGGCACATCGCCATTGATGATTTTTTGTGCTAAGCCTTCGACGATGGCCGTCTTACCCACACCTGGCTCACCGATGAGTACAGGGTTGTTCTTAGTACGGCGTGACAACACCTGAATGGTACGACGAATCTCTTCGTCACGACCAATCACTGGATCAAGCTTACCAAGTTCCGCTTGCTCGGTCAGGTTGATGGTATATTTATTCAGCGCATCACGCTGATCTTCAGCATTTTGATTATCCACCGTCTCATTACCTCGTAGCTGTTCGATCACCACTTTTAATTTGGCAGCCGTCACCCCTGCATTTTCAAATATCTTTTTGGTATCGCCTTGCTCAGCGAGTACCAACATCACCCATTCAGTGGCGATAAACTCATCACCGGCTTTTTGAGCTTGACGATCTGCTAGGTTGAGAACCTTCACTGAATTTGGGTTGAGATTAATATCGCCTGTTGGCTCGCTAATCGTCGCTTGGTTATCAAGCGCTTTTGCCACGCCATTTTTTAGAGCAGGAATAGACGCCCCTGCTTGTTGGCAGATAGACAAGTTGGATTCATCTTGTAGCAATACTGCCAGCAGATGCACAGGATCTATACCGGTATGATCGCGTCCTAAAGCCAAACTTTGGGCTTCTTGGATAGCAGACTGCAGCTTTTGCGTAAATTTTTCGAACCTCATTATAGTGTCCTTTTATAATTAGTATTTTCGGCATGACAGTACAACATAAAAATGCCTCAAATATTGCGTTAAGACAGGGCATTTTTATCATACTACTTACCGTTAGTTGTCATCTATATAGGGCATATCGAGTCAGATTTCAACTCGTTACTGTCTGGTGTCAATAATACATAGTGACTGACTGGTATTATCGTGTATAAACAGGAGACGCTTGAAATACAATGCTCTCAGACTAAACCCTACTCATAATAATGATATCGACAACGATACCTCTTTAATAGTCACACCCATGAAGTTTTTCAAGGGAATAAATTAAAGAAAAGATAGGAAGTTTTAAGTTTATTCAGAATTAGATTTATTCAAAAAGAGACAGATAAGGATTTTGAGAATTTAAAAACCAGCTACTCGACTATTTCAATAGGCGTACCAATCTTCACAGCAGCCATGATCTCATCCATCTCAGCATCCGTAACGGCGATACAGCCATCCGTCCAATCGCGCTTTTGGTTAACCCCCGCTAGATGTCCAAAACCGTTTTTTTGGCCATGAATCATAATATCACCGCCGGGACTGACGCCTCGGGATTTCGCACGCGCTTTATCCGCAGTATTGGGATAGCTGACATGAATAGATCGGTAGTATTTAGACTTTTCATTTTTGTAATCTAAAGTATAGTTGCCGGTAGGTGTACGTTTATCGCCTTCTTGTTGTTTGTGTCCATTAGGATTACCGCCTAATGCAATGGGATAAGACTTCACGACCGTATGCTGACTGAGCAACTGTAAAGTACGAGCGGACTTATCAACAAAGACTTTATCAATAATCCCATCATTAGAAATCGGCGATTGATGCTTTGAGGTATTCTGAGCAGACGCACTGACACTGGTGCTCATAATCGCAACAAGGCTAAAACCGATAGCGATAAGCAGCCAACTTAAGTGTTTATTAGATTCTGTGCGAAAAAACGACATAGGCTTTGATCCTTATAATACAAGAGCGTGTTGAACACGCCCTAACACTCATTAGTAATGATTGATAATATATCAAAGCAATTAAAGCACCATGTCAAGCTTCATTCCAATTTATGCACAAAACCATGAAGATATTTTGATAACGACTAAATCATACGAATGGCACCATCTAGACGAATGACTTCTCCATTCAGATAAGCATTATCGATAATATGCATGACCAATTTGGCAAACTCATTGGGAGCGCCCAAACGCTTAGGATAAGGAACAGCTGCCTCAAGCTGCTCGCGTGCTTTGTCTGGGATGCTTTGCATCATTGGTGTGCCAAAGACGCCTGGCGCGATCGTCATGACGCGTATACCATGGCGTGCCAGCTCCCGTGCTAGTGGTAAAGTTAGACCAACCACACCCGCTTTAGACGACGCATAACTGGCTTGCCCTACTTGACCATCATAGGCAGCGATGGAGGCAGTATTAATGATGATGCCTTGATCTGCATTTTTATCTGC
>JARIEH010000270.1 GCA_029256865.1 Psychrobacter sp. | reverse complement strand
AGGAGGGGAGATTATATTAGCCACCAATATCGAGGCTTATATGGACAATGCAGAGCAGCAAGCATCTAACATTTGGCAGCTACCCTACAATCGTCGGTTAGTAGCCGCTGATAGTCAACGCACTCATTTTGAGGTGAAGTATTTGGCTCGTGGAGAGCGCTGTTGGCAGCTAACCATGACAAAGCCAGTAGGATATAGAACCAGGTTTGACGATTGGTATGCTCCCATTGCGAATAACGGTAATAGATAGCCTAAGTAAATGATTTAAAAATAAACTACAATAGCTACTTGATAAAGTTAATTATTAAATAGCCTAAGTAAATAAAAACAATTAATTAAAAACCGCTCCAAAAGAAACGGTTCAAAAATTGGGTGCTTAAATAGGATTATATAAAGGGTTTTACTAACTTTTCAGAATCAGTGTGAGCATCTACTACCGTTAAAAACGTATATGCACCTATAAACTTACGGCTAATAAACATAAACTCTTTAGGAGGTAAATTAAATTCGAATGATTGAACCGCTTTAGTAGCACTGGCTGATATACGTGAATGTAGCTTACTATTTGCCCATATATAACGCTTTTGTGAGTCTAAACAATCCTCAGGAATATTAGGGTTGCTATCAGGATGGCTAAAAGGTTCTGTAGCAAGTAAGAATAAAGCAGCAATATCAGATCGTACTTTATCACTCATGGTATCAAAAAATTCATAGCCAGTCATACTGGTCATCATGGCTTGATGGTCATGATAATAACCTGCACGCAGTAAATTATGTGCAATGGTTAGCAGTGTATCGTCAAACTGACGAATAGCACCAAAATCTAACAATACCAGTTTATCTATTTCATCTGCACTGTCATTAATACGCACCAAGTAATTACCAAAGTTTGGGTCGGTCTGCATCTCACCCCAAACAAAGATTTCTTGCATCATAATTTCGATTGCGGCCTGACCGATAGCATTGCGACGCTCATGCGATAATAATCGTATTGCATCAGAAGTCACAACAACGCCAGACTCATAAGTCATACATAGCAAACGCTTACTTGAATAATTACGATTGATTTTAGGTACGACATAACGAGGGTCATCGATTAATCGCTCATAAAAGCGTTCTGTCGTATTAGCTTCGGCGTCATAATCAACTTCGTGATGGAGTAGGTCGCGTATCTCTTCAAACCAAGTATCCAGTGCCCGTGTTTGCGGCACAACATTACTTACTCTTAACAGACGTTTGAATAATGCCAGATCAGAGTCGATAGCTTCAGCGACACCTGGATATTGGATTTTCAATACTACTTCCTCGCCAGTAGCAATAACGGTCGCACGATGAACTTGGGCAAGTGAAGCCGTGCCAATGGGCACAGGATCGACTTCAAGCTCGTTGAGCTTATCTCTCAGAGTACGGCGCAATGTCTGTTCGATTTTTGGCCAGCTAAGAGTGGCAGTATCATCGTTGAGTGTTTGTAGTGCGCGAGTAATTTCGGGGGGCAACACATGCTCGCCATACAGCGCTAGCATTTGGCCAATCTTTACCACTGAGCCCTTTAACTTTCCAAGCTCTTCTACGACATAGTTTGCCTGTGCTTCCATGAACTCTTGGTTGCGCTTTGTACGTGTATCTTTATCTAAAAATATCCCAGACATGCTGTTACCTGCCCAACGTCGGCCGATATTTAGAGAGGTTTTAGCGATCGACAGTCGACGTTCAAACCCAGAAGTTTTTAGGTTATCAATTGACTGCTTATTATTAGACGGTTTAGACGTATTGTGTGCCATAAATATAACCATTCATCAGTTGCAACTGATTTGCGGATTGAAGACTAACAATACAAGGGATATGTAATGTTAGAATACAAAAACGTACTGACTCGAAAGTCATCATACGAATGATGGTATTACGTTATCAATTCAGATGCATTATACAATCTTTATTTGTCGTAATATTTTTTACGGTTTTGATTTGCTGTCCTAAATAATCAAGGACACCTCAGTCTCTATTTTGACTGAGGTTTATATATAGAGTTTAGCAGAGAACCAAGGACTTTGTCTTACCAGTGTTTGGCCTTAAGAGTCTTGACGGGCAATCGCATGGTGTCCGATATCGCGGCGATACTGCGCACCGTCAAAACTAATCGCAGCAGCTACCGCTAATGCCGCATGCTGCGCCCCTAAGATACTATTGGCAAGTGCGGTGACACATAGAACGCGCCCGCCATCCGTGATGACTTCTTTAGGATGACTGGTACTGGTATCGGCCGCAAAACTGGCAGAGGCACTATCGTGAGTAAAGGCTGTGCCTGCGTGGAATACTTTTACGGATGACTGATTATCAAGATCAAGCGCTGGTAATCCTGAGATGACGTCCCCTTTAGAGGAAGTTTCAGGATAACCTTTGGAGGCAATCACAATACCCAAAGCAGGGCGGGGATCCCATTGTGCTTGGCTTGGCAGCTCGCCTGCTAGACCTTGAGCAACCAAATCAACCAGGGATGACTGCAAGCGCATCAAAATAGGCTGCGTCTCTGGGTCGCCAAAACGGCAGTTAAATTCAATCACGTAAGGGTCGCCTGATTGATCAATCATCAAGCCTGCATATAAAAATCCTGTGTAGGGATGACCAGCAGCATTCATCGCATCAACGACTGGCTGAATCACTTGCGCCATGACCTTTTCATGAATATCTTGCGTGACCACTGGTGCAGGAGAATAGGCTCCCATACCGCCCGTATTAGGACCAGTATCCCCTTCAAAGGCACGTTTATGATCTTGGCTGGTTGCCATGGGTAAGATGTTATTGCCATCAACCATACAAATAAAGCTGGCTTCTTCACCCTCTAAGAATTGCTCAATGACCACACGGCTACCAGCATCACCGAATTTATTGTCTGCGAGCATGTCATCGATTGCTGCATGTGCTTGTTCAATAGTTTCGGCAACGATGACGCCTTTACCTGCTGCCAGTCCATCAGCTTTAATAACGATAGGTGCACCTTGCTCATCGATATAAGCTTTGGCACTGGCAGCGTCCGTAAACCCTTGATAGGCAGCCGTTGGAATATTATGCTCTGCCATAAATTCTTTGGCAAAAGTCTTTGAGCCTTCTAATTGCGCGCAATAGGCAGTTGGTCCCCAAGCATTGATACCTGCAGCACGGCAAACATCGATAATACCAGTAACCAATGGCGCTTCAGGACCGACGATGACCATATCAATGGCATTGTTTTGGCAAAATTCGACGACAGCACTGTGCTCTCCATTTGTATCTTTCAAGATAACATTTTGGCATTTAGGCTCTAGCGCAGTGCCAGCATTGCCAGGCGCGACGTAGACATTTTTTACAGTGTCATTTTTGGCACACTGCCATGCCAGCGCGTGTTCGCGACCACCTGAGCCAATCACCAAAATATTCATCATACATTTTGCCCTTAGTATTAATAGTATTAAGCGTTAATAGTAAATCTTTAAGCACAGTTCAATATACTGCCGTATTCTACCAAAAAAAGCGCAGCGATTGCCATGAGTATCCACTTGCCAGCGCTTAATAGTGGCCAATAGTAAAGTAACGGGCTATTTTTAGCCTATTATTCTATTTTTAATCTATGACCACGACTATCGTTCCGTCATCAGCGTCATGCGTAGCAAGATTAAACAATCAGCCCATAAAACTGTCTAATAAATGTTGCGTAATCGCGTACACTGTTTGTATGATTGAATCATTCAAGTCAGCGAATGCTAAAGATAAATAACGGTTTTAAGC
>JARIEH010000115.1 GCA_029256865.1 Psychrobacter sp. | reverse complement strand
TTTTGATATTCCATACCAGGGCTACCGACTGGCATACCAGGTACCGCAAGCCCAATGGCATCACTTGGCGGATTGGCCAAAAACTCAGCTACATACTTGGCAGGGACATGACCCTCAAATACATAGCCATCGGTGGTAACCGCGGTATGACAAGAGCGCATATCAGTCGGCACACCGTAGCGGTCTTTAAACAATGCCAAGTCTGCAACATCATTCGCCGTTGCGTTCAAACCATTATCTTCTGCGTGGCCTATCCATTCACTACAACAACCACAATTGGCATCTTTATAAACGGTGGCTGATACGTTTTTTAGTAAGTCTGGATTGATGGCCTGAGTATTTGTCATGGTTTGCGTTACTTGTAGAGAGTTTGTCTCAGCAGTGTTAGCATTATAAGTGCTGCCACTAGCTGCATTGATGTCAGACTGTCCGCAAGCTGATAATATAGCAGCTGTTAATAAAATGGCTGACCCTCGAATAAGCTTGGGCGTATGACTATCAGATTTCAAAGTAGACTTAGTAGCAAAAGGCATCATGGTCACTTCTCATGGGTTATTTAATATAAGATCAAATTAGCAGAATGACTCTGACAAGCAGATGACGCCAAGATGACAATTTTGTCATCTTACCGCGCTGAGTATTGCTTTATCATAAATGACTGTTAGCACTTATATTGATATCACCCCAAACAATCGGCGCGAGTATGCTATGAAAGTATTGTTAGTCGAAGATGAGTTATCGCTTGGCGACTATATTAAAAAAGGTCTAAGCGAGGCAGGCTTTATCGTTGAGCATAAAACAACCGGCTTAGATGGTTATCATGCCCTTATGACGGAAGACTTCACTGTCGTGGTGATGGATGTGATGCTGCCTGATGTGAGCGGATTTGAATTAGTCAGTAACTATCGAGCGGCTGGTAACACCACTCCTGTGTTATTTTTGACCGCAAAAGATGACCTCAGCGACCGCATAAAAGGCATTGAGATTGGCGGTGATGACTATCTGACCAAGCCTTTCGCCTTCGCTGAGCTGCTGGTCAGAATCAAGAGCCTACTGCGCCGTGCCAACCAAGCAGACTACGCCAGCACCGTGCTGCATAGTGCTGATTTAAAAATGGATATCGCCAAGCGTAGCGTACAGAGAGGTGAGCTGCCCATTAAGCTAACGGCAAAAGAATTTGCCCTCTTGCAGTTTATGCTTGAGCGCCAAGGCGAGGTATTGCCGCGCTCTGTGATCGCCTCGCAAGTATGGGATATGAATTTTGACAGCGATACCAATGTGATTGACGTGGCCATAAGGCGCTTACGAATCA
>JARIEH010000337.1 GCA_029256865.1 Psychrobacter sp. | reverse complement strand
GTATTGGTTTTTTTGTCCCACAGCGTCGGTACAGTGACGCGCCCTGTATAGTCGGGCTTGGCCGCTGTATAGACTTCATAGAGATAATTTGCATTGAGTATCGGATCAGCGACCACCCCTTCGCCTTCTGCAAACGTCCAACCGTTTTCGCCCATAAATGGATGTACCACGGAGACCGATATCATATCCTCCAAGCCTTTGAGCTTGCGATAAATCATGGTGCGGTGCGCCCAAGGACAGGCCAAAGACACATATAAATGATAACGATTGGGCTCGGCTTTAAACCCTGCCACCCCTGATGGCCCAGCACTACCGTCTGCGGTGATCCAGCTTCTAAAGCCAGATTCTTCACGCTGAAAACGGCCGTCACTCGCGTCGGTATCGTACCATTGGTCCTGCCATTTACCATCGACTAATAAGCCCATATCACTCCCCTTTTTTAGTATTTATTTACCATTATTTGTCTTTATTTACTCAAGCTCCAAGTGCTTAAATTTCAATCTAGTCGATCCAATTTAAAGAGAATACAGTTCTACTGGAAAGAATTTTTGAAGTTTCTGGCGTGCATAGCACACAACAAGCAAGGAAAATTGATACCAGTAGAACGCTATTTTAAATGTACCTCTTTTATTCTGGATTCACTACCGCTGTCTTTTCATTTAAAAGTGACCGCTTTGGAAGTCTTGAAAGGCCTGTAGAACTTCTGCTCTGGTATTCATCACAAATGGTCCACCGCGAGCGACTGGCTCATGCAGAGGCTGTCCAGCGACGAGTAAGAAACGGGCGCCTTCATCACCGCTATGTACCACAAGCTGATCACCTGCACCTAATACGCCAAGATTTTTGCTTGTCAGTGTATTGTTTCTGACTGTGCGCTCATCTAATGTGGTATCTGAATCCTGCTCGTTGCCCTGCACACGGATATCACCTTCAATCATATAAATAAAGGCAGTGTGCGCGACTGGCAAGGTCTGCTCAAAATCAGTATTTGCTGGCAAATTGACATCCATATAGGTTGGATAGGTATAGTCATTGACCACCGGCCCGACCGTACCTTGATTGGTCCGCCCTGCGATGACGCGGATTTCTGTCCCGTCGTCTTGGCGCTCAAGTGGCGTCGCGTCTGGTGCATACTCTTGATAAGCCGGTTCACTCATTTTTGCTGAGGCTGGCAAGTTCACCCACAGCTGAAAGCCTTTTAGCAGCCCTTCCTGTTGCTCTGGCATCTCTGAATGCAAAATACCTTTGGCTGCGGTCATCCATTGGACACCGCCCGACTCAATCACCCCTTCATGACCTGCATTGTCTTTATGGCGCATACGCCCATTGAGCAAATACGTCACCGTCTCAAACCCTCGGTGTGGATGGGTGGGGAAGCCACCGATATAATCATCAGCATCATCACTTTCAAAGCAATCCAGCATCAAAAACGGGTCTAACATGTCGAGATAAGGCGAGCCAATGATACGCGTCAGTTTGACACCATCCCCATCGGCTGTCGCGACCCCAGCAAACTGTTGCATCACCGTGCGGTTTTGTACTCGCTCGCTGCGGTTTTCCTCAAGTTGTGTTGTTATATTCATAGTTGTTTGATTCATAGTAGCATTCCTATATTGTGCTTAGAACATAGGGAAAGTGTACTGGTTAACTTAAGCAAGATAAACAGTGGTAATCACAAATCAAAGTTCTGATTTGGAGAACAATAAATACCAAAGCCCTGATCACTATAGAGATAGACTGACCTCACAACCACTCATCTCCCCTCTGCTATTACTTGCGCACCACTTCTCCATCTTCCTTGGTAAAGCTGCGTACGGGATTGTCTAATAACTCGAACACCCGCTCTGACGGTCGGCACAACGCTGCGCCCTTATCTGTGACCACTATAGGACGGTTGATTAAGATAGGATGGGCGATCATCGCATCGATGATCTGATCATCAGATAACTCAGGGTTATCTAGGCCTAACTCATCGTTGATTGACTCTTTACTGCGCAGCAGCTCTCTTGGTGAGAGGTTCATTTTTGCCAGCAGCTCAACCAAACCGTCTCGGGTGGGTGGATTTTTAAGATACTCCACCACCTCTGGCTGCTCGCCTGATGCCTGCATAATGGCTAACGTATTACGTGAAGTACCGCAGTTCGGGTTATGAAAAATCAAAGGTGTCATAATATCCTCATGTGTTTTTATTAATGGGCTTAGAGTCAGTCCCTTATATCAATACGCTTATTAATAGATTTGTTGATGGCTTAATAAAGTTTGCAAAAACAAAGCAATAACCTCGATTATTCCATCGACTTTATCACTATTTATTGTTACAGTAATTTTTTAGCGTTGCTGGGTGACAACCCTCAGCATAGACGCTTTATAAGCTTGACCTTGTTGTAAATTTGACCTATTTTTTACTCTCCTTTGTAGTCCTTACCGATATTCGAGACCTGTTATGATGTTAAAAAAGCGCTATTTTGCCCTGTTACCTATCGTGTTCGCCGTGAGCTGTGTCAGCCAACCAACCAAGCAAACCCCTAAACCGGTACGCCAAGGCAATATTAAGATTGAGCAAACCCAAACCATTCAAGTCAAACCTGCGCCTGTCGTCATTCAAAAAGAAACCATCATAACACCCAAGCCTACCTATGGTAGTTTTTCGGATTGGAAGTCGGACTTCTCTATGCGTGCCATGTCTGCTGGCTACAGTGCTTCAGATGTGCAGCGTTTGCTAGGCTCTGCCTATTTGAACCAACAAGTGATTTCACTAGACAGTGGTCAGCCTGAGTTTTCTAAAATGCCGTGGGACTATGCAGATTCTGCCGTGTCAGGTGGCCGAGTATCAACGGGTAAAAGCAAGTTTTCAGAGCAGCGCTCTTATCTTTCAAGATTAGAAGCACAATATGGGGTGAATGCCGAGATCATCGCTGCAATCTGGGGTATGGAGTCGTCTTTTGGCGCAGTGACAGGCAACAGTCATCTGCCAAGCGCTCTGGCCAGCCTGGCTTATGATGGTCGACGTCAACAGTTTGCAGAGACTCAGCTATTGTCTCTGATTACGCTGTTACAACGTGGTGATGTTTCTTGGTCGCAGCTCGAGGGCTCTTGGGCTGGTGGCATGGGACAGACGCAGTTCATCCCTGGCACTTGGCTTGATCATGGTGTCGATGGTGATGGCAATGGCAATCGCAATCCGTGGTCAACGGCTGATGCGCTCGCTTCAACCGCCAACTATCTGAGCAACTCAGGTTGGGTACGTGGCCTAGCGCCTTTTTATGAGGTCACACTGCCGCCATCTTTTGATTATTCTACTGTCAGTACCAAGCTACCGGCTGCTCGATGGGCAGCACTCGGTGTGGATACCATAGATGATGTGTTTTTAGATGCGAACACGCAAATGGAGCTTTGGCTGCCTGCTGGCAAGAATGGCCCGGCCTTGCTGTTGAGCCCAAACTTTGATGTGATTAAAGTCTATAACAACTCATCAAATTATGCTCTGGGTGTCAGCTTACTGGCAAAAGCCATCGCTGGTCAAACTGGTCTACGCACCTCATGGCCACGCTATGAGCGTCCATTAGCGACCTCTCAAGTCACGCGCTTGCAACAGCGCTTGACCAGTGCTGGCTACGATACCAAAGGTACTGACGGTATCATTGGTACCAACACTCGTAAAGCATTTCAGCGCTGGCAGGGTGACAATGGTCAGACGCCAGATGGCTTTATCAGTCAAAGCAGCGCCTCGTCATTGACTGCTTGGTAAGCCGATTTAGACAGTAGGATTTACTAAGTAAGCACACAAATAAGCAAGCACACAAAAAGGAATGACGGGTGAATAAAACCCTCATTCCTTTTTTAATATTTTCAAATGCTGGATTTATTTTAATTTGAACTGGCTATAGATTCTGCAACGCCCTCAATATCTCACGCATACTGTGATAGCGCTGCTCTACGTGCTTGGCTAATGCCCGAGTGATAATCGGCTGATAATGCTGATACTCAATCGGCAACGATGGAATGGGCTGTTGGCAATGCTGCCGCGCCCAGTCTCTTAATGGATCGCTGCATTGCGGCGCACTCTTAAAAGGATGCTCACCGATTAAGAGCTGATACATCATGATGCCAAAGGCATAGATATCGCTCTGCACTGTTGCGCCTTGCCCTTGCCAGCGTTCGGGTGCTAAATAAGCGGGCGTGCCAGCTGACTTACTTGTATGAATGTTCTTATTTGCATGAACCATCTCAAGCCGCTCCGCTAAGGCAAAATCAGTCAACAACAAATTCAATGAATAAATACTACTATCGGCGGGATTTGCTGGCAATCGTTCTAGCAAAATATTGCTTGGCTTGATATCGTTATGTAGCCAACCGACTTGGTGTAGGCTACTGATGAGCTGAGCGGCTTGTAGGATAAGTAGCGGCTTGTACTGATCGGTTAATAAATACTGTTTTTTACCATCGATTAAACTCGCCAGACTCCCATTCGCATAGTACGGCATGGTCAGAGTGTTCAGCTGCCAACTGCTCTCTAAGACCTCTAGCTGTAGCATGTCCCAAGCTAAGATAGGCGGAGCTATAGATGAGATATGCTCCGTCTCAGTTTGAGACAAGTGTGAAGGGTTTAACTCTTTTAAAATACCCACTTCATAGGGTAAGCCTAATTCTTGCTGCATACCATTAGCGTCAAGCTGCCACTTAATCATCACACGCCCAAACTGTGGATGCTGCGCACGTGTTAACCCTTGATAGCACAGTGCGCTTACAACTGTAACAGGAGGCTTTTGCTCATTGTTTTGCTCATTGTTTTGCTGAGCAATACGCTGATGTACTATCTCGGCATACCCTAATTTTGTCAGCATCGCCGTCAAGGGTGGCAGTATTTGCATCGCGCTTGACTGCAGAGCTTGTATTGCAATTGGGTTACTGGCACTATTTTTCATGGTACAGTAATGCCCTTATATTGTGTATTTATCAATCAAACCAACTTTAACTATAAACGTCACCTTACTTATTAGAGTCATTATGTCTCCTTTATCTCATCCCTATACCTCATCTGAACATTATGCCCTGCCCGCTCCTTTGCTAGACTTATTAAGTCAATATCTAAAAGAGCGCGTGACCCCAATGATTGACATTGATCCTGAGCAGTTGGCTTATCGCTGGGTCGGTGGTCGCACTGGGCACTTAGAGCCATTATCAGTCAATTTATTTTTGAGTTTAGACGACCTGCAAGGTATCGATACGCAAAAATTCAGACTGGTACAAAACACGCGGCAATTCCTCAAAGGTTTCCCAGCCAACCATGTCCTCATGACAGGTACACGCGGCGCTGGCAAATCCTCTCTCATTCGAGCACTACTACAAGCCTACCATAGCGAAGGTCTGCGCATCATCGAAATCGCCCGCGATGATCTACTCGTACTAGATAAGATTCGCGCTGCCATCAACGAGTTACCGGCGGACTGTGGTTGCCGCTATGTGGTGTATTGTGATGATCTTGCTTTTAATGGTCAAGATGAGAGCTATCGGACACTCAAAAGTGTGCTTGATGGGTCGCTTGATTCTGAACAAGACAAGCTATTGGTCTACGCCACCAGCAATCGCCGCCATCTATTGCCGCAATTAATGAAAGACAACGTCAATATTTATGATGGGCAAACCGATGAGGTAAACCCTTATGAAACCATTGATGAGACAGTGTCACTATCTGATCGCTTTGGCTTGTGGTTGTCATTTTATCCAATGAACCAACAGACCTATTTGCAGATCGTTCAGCACTACTTAAGCTTGCAACAAGCTCAGATGACTGAAAGTGCGATTAATAATAACGCTAATACTAGCAACGACAGCGATGATAAAGAGCTTGATGAAAATATCAGAGCGCAAGCATTACGCTGGGCATCACAACGTGGTGGACGTTCGGGACGTGTGGCCTATCAGTTCAGCCGCTATTGGATAGGGCAGGCTAAGCTGGCTGCTGCAGATAATCTATCTGAATGAATAACACGCAAAAATCATAGTAACGCAGGATAGACTTGCTATGATTTTGTATCGCTGCGTGCAGAGCCCAAATACTGTACGCAGCTGTCTTTTTGTCCATCGATGACGTCTACTGCGCCATTAACCCTATATTGGGCAAAGTCAGCAGCCAACCATAGATTGCCTTGATAGGTGCTTTCGGCATCCAAACGGATATGTCCCATGTTTGGTGTCTCACTATTAGGATTATCAAAGCTTTGATAACGGGCGCTGAAGTGAGTCAGGATCAGATTAGGCAGGCCGATCTCTTGCGCGAACTGACCGACTTGTGCGGCGCTACTATGCATCGGGTCATAGTCTAAATGACTGGCTTGGTCCGAGTGCTTGGCTTGCATGTTAGCCTGCACTTTTGAGAGCACCTCCGCCGTATAAGTTGCTTCATGTACCAGCAGATCTGTATCCCTAAGTGCAGCGCTCAAGCAAGCTGGCGTGTCATTATCGCCCGCTACCACGATTCTGCTACGCCGCTCTTCATTATTGACATAATCTTTCGAGCATAGCTGCTTACCATCCTCATTAGACACATCTTCACCCTGTTGTAACTTTCCCCATAACTCGCTGGCTAGGATACCTTCTGCCAGCAATTTATCGGTATTCAGGGTGCGACGACGTATAATCTGAGTCATACCAAACCCATAACAAGGGACGCGATGTGATAAGGGATGAATATCAATCGTCAGCTGCTGTTGCTTGTCTAAATGGAT
>JARIEH010000150.1 GCA_029256865.1 Psychrobacter sp. | reverse complement strand
TTGGTTTTGATTTGCTTGCCACTGTATATGGTTTGGTATGATGTTGGTGTTATCAAAGCCTTTACGATGGAAGCCGCGTTACTGCTGTTTTTCTTGGTTTATACTTTTATCTTTACATTGATCTTTGACAGGATATTTACCTTGCCGCATCACTATAAGGCCGTTTCTGCTTCTTCATAAGTAAAGATGTTAAAAGTATCAATAAAGGTTTTTCTTTATATTAAATGACCAAAAAAAGGCTGCCATTAGGCAGCTTTTTTGCTAATAGTGTAAAATATAGCGTTAGATGTTTTTATTTACCTTGATAAACGGGCTTGCGCTTTTCGATAAACGCGGTCACCCCTTCGATGAAATCATCGGTTTTAGCCAACATTGCTTGTTGATGCACTTCCATATCGAGGGCTTCATTCAAGCCTGAGTAGGCGTGAGTATTGAGCATATGCTTCATGCTAGACAGGGCTTTACCTGGCAGAGCGCTCAGACGAGAGGCGAGCTTCAATACTGCAGCATCAAGCTCTTCCGCCGATACCACTTGGTTGACCAAATTTAAATCAGCCATGTCTTGCGCGCTGATTTTATCTCCCAGCATCACCAGCTCAGTGGTCTTAGCAGGACCAATTAATTGATTTAATAGATACACACCACCCGCGTCAGGTACGAGGCCAATATGTACAAAAGCTTGCACAAATTTCGCATTATCTGCGGTGATACGGAAATCACACGTCAAGGCTAAGTTCATACCTGCGCCTGCAACCGCGCCCTCAAGTTTAGCAATAATTGGCTTATGGATTTTGCGCAACTTTAAGCTGACTGCTCCAGCACCTTCCACCATACCTTTTAGTTTGTCAGATATGACTTCTTTATCGATACCCTCAGACATCATCTCTTTGATGTCACCACCGCTTGAAAAGTTACCGCCTGCGCCCTGCAAGACAATCACTCGAACTTGGTCGTCGGCATCCGCCTCATCAAGCGCTTTTAAGACACCCGCCTTTAGAGGTGTGCTAAAAGCATTCAGACTTTTTGGATCATTTAGAGTGATGGTGGCGATATGGTTTTCGCTATGGTACTCGACTAGAGATGCAGACATCTTGGATTTCCTTATTTAATATGGCCGTATGAGAATTGATTATAAATGTTTAGTGTAATAAATGACTCAAGGCCAATTACTATAGCAGCTTGCGATGATTATAAAAGCAGGTTTTGTGAGCGCTAAAGACATACTCTAAAAAGATCTTGAGAACCAACTTTGATAGCGGCTGCATATATAATTTGAAAAAATTACTGTTACATTCTTGAGATGTACTCACTGCTACCATCGCTGATGGTGCCAAATACCTGTGCACGATTGACTACTTCTGTAGCCCAAGCGCGATGAGTAGCAGGCTCTAGCATGGTGTTATTATATTTAAATACGGCTTTTGCCTCGCTATGGAGTATGGCTTGCGCCTCATCTAACATGCTGGTTGGTACGTAATACGCTTGCTGTACCAAGGCGATTTGGCTGGGATGAATGACCGTTTTCCCGATCAATCCCAAACTTACATCACGAGTCAGCTCTTGCATGAACAGTGTTGGCTGGTCTAAATATTCAAAGACAGGTGCGCTCAGATAAAAGCCATGCGGTACGAAGCAGCCAAGTAGTTGATAGACCAGTGTGCCAATCGGTGAAGCATAGATGATGCTGTTTTTAGGACGGCGCAGACGTAGCGCAGCAAATAAGTCATTACCACCGATCCGCAGCGCAAACACAGGTTGGCTAAAGGCTTCTTTAAAAGCGATTGCCAGCTCTTGGTTATGATGCGGATTAAATAAGGCGGCAGTTTCTAAGGTTGGCATCAACAATTTATCGGAGCTTAAGTTCTGACACGCCATCCGCCAATTAGATAAGCTGTACATATCGACTTTAGGCAGTACAAAGCCATCAATCAGATCGATATGTGCAAACTCTACCAGATGCTCTAACATCGCTGGATTACGCGGACGAACAAACACTAAGGGGCGTGTTGGCAGCTGCGTTTGCTGCTCTGACTGAAGAGCAGTTTGTTTTGAAGGGTTATTGATAGTGTCTACATGCTCAGCCCACGTAACGAGTAACGCTTGTAAACGTTCAAGTGCCAACCCGATATCGCTATGACTGACTGCATCTTCTAAACAAATAATAATGCTATTAATGGTCGGTAATTTTTCGCGCGTAATGACTTGCCAAATATCTTGCCGCGTCGCAGGCATGTAAAGGCTGGCACCCAATTGATACGGGTGATGAGTATGCGGCTTGATCATCGCATGACGTTCAGTGATCAGATGCGCATAGGACTGGGTATAACTATAAAGGTCTGACTCGTTGTTTGGCATATCGGGCATAATGGGCATCGTAAATAGTGAGAAATGAGTAGGTATCAGTGGCTATAAAAGACCGTTAACTTATGGACGGATAAGCAATGGCTCAACTGTCTTTGCTACGCTGTTTGATAAGGGTGATGGCTTGATAGGGCAGTATTTTATCACCTAATACATGGATAGGGATATTTCGTTCGTCACATAAATGTCGCAATAATAAAGTGTCAGGATGATTGGCGCTCGCCAGTAGGATGCGCTCAGGATCGCGGCGTAATATCGCTCTTGTGGCCTCTGCAATGGTTGGTTTAATACGGTTACGATTGGTAATGTTGTAGTCTGTCGCTAACTTATCTATCAAGTCAGCGGTTTGATAGCGTGGTTGCGTGTGCGTTTGCAAGCATTGTGAGGGTGTTGTCAGTGCGCGCCGTGCGCTATCAATATGATCGGTAAAATCTACGCTATGATCTACTTCTACCAAATCAGCATAAAAGACACTGCGATGTAGACCTAATTGTGGCTCGGTATAAAGGCTGCGCGAAATCAGTCCCGACACCGTACTGTTTAATAAACCTGATGGAATCAACCAGTCTTCCTCACTCGCTGCCAACCAAGCAACGCCAGCTGGATCGGCAAGCGTTAATAATGGAATAACATCTTTACCCTGATGGAAAATATGGGCAAAATTTGGATGGCTAGGATTGCTAAAGCCTTTAAGACTACGAGCCAACTCCTGATAAATCGCCCCTTTACCCGTCCAACCATCGATGAATACGATATTACTGTCTGGATAGGTGTCCAATATCATTTGTAATGCTAGTGGATCAAGGCCACGATCGCGAATGATGCTGATACCATAATGTACGCTAGGTAAAGTGTGGCTACTATTGGTATCTGCCAACGCCCGCTGTAACAACACGCCAATGGGTAAGCCTGCGCGTACTAAGCTGACCAATATTAACGGACGTTCAGGACTCACCGTTTGCTGAAAAGTCTGCTGTAGCGTATAAGCCAAGCTAGCAATATCAGTTGCCGCTCTCATTGTGCCTTGCTCTAGCGCCTGCCTGTATAATTGCTCGTGCACGGCTGTTGGTGCTTGCTCTAGTGTCAGCATATCTGAATAATGCTGCTGACCACTTTGGATCAACGCTTCTTTTTGGCTAACGTGTACATCCGCGACCGCCTCTTTTTCTACGATATCGAGCAGCACCGTCACATCGCTGACAAGGTAGCTTCCTGAGCCATATTTCTCTGATTTTTGAATATTATTGGTAATCATAGAGGGTTTTTACTCGTATAAGCGGCTGTTGTTATTATAGTGACTTATATTTAATAACTATTGAGAATTAAGGCGGTCGTGTAGTTGACCATGATTGGGCATGCCGTACCAGTCAAGCAATTGCAAAAATGGCAAATCTGCCAAGCTATCACCAAAGCCAAAGCTTGGACGCTGACTGTCTAAATAATGCTCTAATAAAAACTGCACTGCATGACGCTTATGAACCGCGTGCGGTAATATCGCCAGATTATTGGCGTTCACATGCACATAAAAATCTTGCTCAAAGTCACGTATTAAATTAGGTAACTGTGCAGCTAGCTCTACTAGCGCCTGATGGTCTTTTTGCCCATGCTTGATCGCCAGATAAATGGTCAATTCTTCATGAATTGAACCATTACTAAAATTATCAATATGGGGTGTAAATACCAGCTGACTGCTCTCATTTTGACTGTGATTGGCGAATAATAGGCTCAGTTGATTAAGCTTATTTTGTAATGGTGCAAGCTGACTATACATATGCTGTTGCCATGTGCTTAGCATCTCACCATCAGAGGTTAAAATTATGGCGCCATGAGTTAAGACTTGCCAACTATCAAAAGGCAGCTTAACGCGCTCAATTTCACTGCGGTCGCGTGCGGTGACCACTATCAGCTCAGTACTAGCAAGTAGCCAATTAAAGAACGCTGTTTGACGTTGGCTCATAAAGCTCAGTGGTTCACCGTGTTTATTTACCGTGGCACAAACTAAGTTTTCAGGTTCAGACGTGGGTAAATTCCACGCATCAATTTTACGCTGCGTTTGGAAAAGCGTATCGTCTAAGTCCATTAGAGTATAGGGTTTGACGATGTTTGCAGTAGGCTGCAAAAACTGGGTGATCATATGTCAGCACCCACCACCAGCACATTATTCAAACTCTTCCACCAGTCATCCACGCTATCAGAAGCCGTTTCTACACAAAGTACAATCAAGTCCCAATCGCTAGGCTCGACGTTATAGACAAAATTTGTCATACCGAGACCATAATTGTCACTAAAACTGAGCA
>JARIEH010000298.1 GCA_029256865.1 Psychrobacter sp. | reverse complement strand
GTGCGTACCGCCTACGTGGATCAGCAGCGTCTCTATGGCAATTTTACCTCGCTGGCTTTGGCAGTAGAAGGGCAGGAGCAGCAGCCCGTACAAGTGAGCTTACTGGTACCAACAGCATTTGTAGCAGCGCAAGATTCAACGATAAAAGGTACTGAGGTGGTGCTAGCCTGTGGTTTAGAGGCGACGCATTTACAGAGTGAAGCTCAACACGGCTATCAATTACATGCTGAGAGCTATCATGAGTTAATCGACCATCCTTTTGAGATAGCAGCCCAGCAGTCTTTTGGTTTTATTATTCAAGATAAAGCGCATCAGACTTTGAGTCACCGTTTTTTCATCTCTGGCAAGCACAGTGCAAATATGGGTCGCTTACAGCAAGATATCACCCAAATTTGTCAGACATATCTCAATTGGTTAGAGGATGCGCCATTTAATGACTATACCTTTATGACTTATGCTAGTGGCAACGATTATGGTGGCCTTGAGCATATCAACTCCACCAGCCTCATCACTCCGCGTAAGGACTTGCCAAGTAGCCATGAGCCTAAGATACCGAGTAGCGATTATCAGCGTTATTTGGGACTGTGTAGCCATGAGTATTTTCACGCCTGGTGGGTCAAGACTGTGCGCCCAGATGTCATGTTAGAGGTTGATTTACGTAAGGAAGCTTTTACACCGTTACTCTGGGTATTTGAAGGTTTTACTTCTTATATCGATGATTTTATGTTGCAAGCGTCAGGCGTGATTGACCAAGCCAGTTATCTTAAACTGTTGGCTGAGCAGATCAATCGTTATCATCAGACCGATGGCCGTGCGCATCAAAGTGTCGCTGAGTCGAGTTTTGATGCCTGGATTAAGCTCTACCGCAGTGATGAAAATACGGGTAACGCAGGCATAAGCTACTATAACAAAGGGGCATTAGTCGCACTGTGTTTAGACTTAACACTACTGCAAAAAAGCTACGGTCGCTATCGTCTGTTTGATGTGGTCAAGGCATTTTATGAGCAAGCGAAGCAAAACGATAATAAGCGCATTGGGATTAGTAGCGCTGATATGGGTACAGTCATCACTCAGTTTATGCCCCAAGCAGAATGGGAGGATTTTGAGCGCCGTTATGTTAGTGGCGTAGAGGAGTTGCCTATTGAGCAGTTACTGACAGCCAATGGCATCGAAATACGTAGTGATAAAAAAGACAGCACACAGCCTTGGGGTATCAGTGTACAAGAAACCCCTGAGGGCTTGAGAGTCAATAAGGTGCTGCGAGATAGTGTAGCAAGCGCAGCAGGACTCTCAGCCAAAGACGTTATTGTCGCGATTGATGGTATCAAAGCCGACAAAAAACAACTGCAAAACGCTGCTAAGTCTGACAAGGTAATGAGTTGTCA
>JARIEH010000047.1 GCA_029256865.1 Psychrobacter sp. | reverse complement strand
TTCTTCTCGCGCCACATCACCTCTTCACAGCGTACTGATACCGGATACAGAACGGTATCACCGACATCTTGGCCTAACTTCTCAGCCCATTCTTTGATCACGACGTTACGTGGGTCTGACTCACTATAGATGGCATGACCGAAGCCCATGATTTTGTCTTTACGCTCAAGCATGGCCATCATTTCTTTTTCAGCTTCATCGGGTGAGCTAAAGCCTTCAATCATATCCATAGCTGCTTCGTTTGCACCGCCATGCAAGTGGCCGCGTAATGAGCCAATCGCACCAGTAATACAAGAATGGATGTCTGATAGGGTAGAAGCACAGACGCGCGCGGTAAAGGTAGAGGCGTTAAACTCATGCTCAGCATAAAGAATGAGAGAAACGTTCATGACCTTTTCGTGTAGCTCATTGGGCTTTTCGCCTTTAAGCAGATGTAGGAAATGACCACCCACGGTGTCATCATCAGTTTCAGTCTCGATACGAACATTATCATGGCTAAAACGATACCAGTAGTTGATGATTGAGGGGAACACTGCCAGCATGCGATCTGTTTTATCATTCTGCTGTTCAAAATCCGTTTCCATCTCAAGGTTACCAAGCATAGAGCACCCTGTACGTAGGACATCCATCGGATGAGCTTCTGCTGGGATACGCTCAAGCACGTCTTTTAGCGCTTGTGGTAATCCGCGCATGGTTTTGAGTTTGGCTTGATAAGCATCTAGCTCACTTTGAGTCGGTAAGTTACCATATAGTAATAGATAAGCTACTTCTTCAAAGACACAATGCTCGGCCAAATCTTTGACATCATAGCCACGGTAGGTAAGACCTGAGCCTGATTTTCCAACCGTTGATAATGAAGTGTTGCCAGCGACTTGACCACGTAGTCCTGCGCCTGATAATTGCTTGCCTGCTGCCATGATTAAATTCCTTTTGTTAATGGTTTTTAGTAGCTTGTTGTGGGTAAATTGATTGAATTGCAGGGTGTTAATAGCTAAAAATCTTAATGAGAGAACAAGTTTATATCTTACTTGTTATCAGCAAATAGCTTGTCTAGCGTTTGCTCAAATTCATGATAGTTTAAGAAATCATACAACTCCATGCGCGTCTGCATGGTGTCAACGACGCTTTGTTGTGTGCCGTCCGATAAAATATGCTGATAGACGTTTAAAGCGGCTTTGTTCATAGCACGGAACGCTGATAATGGATAAAGTACCATCTCTACACCAACGCCATAGAGCTGCTCAGTGGTATAGAGATCAGTCTGACCAAACTCAGTCATGTTTGCTAAGACTGGAATATCTAGGACGTCTGTAAACTTACGATACATCTCGATATCCGTCAATGCTTCAGCAAAGATCATATCGGCGCCTGCTTCTTGGAAGGCGACTGCGCGCTCAACAGCAGCGTCAAGCCCTTCAACAGACAAAGCATCGGTACGAGCCATGACCACAAAATCGCTGTCCGTCTTGGCATCTAATGCTGCTTTTAGACGGTCGACCATCTCTGCAATACTAACGATTTCTTTATTAGGGCGATGACCACAGCGCTTTTGTGCGACTTGATCTTCGATATGTACGGCTGCCACGCCTGCTTTTTCCATTTTTCTAACAGTTTGGCTGATGTTAAATGCACCACCCCAACCCGTATCGATATCGACTAAAAGCGGCGTTTCTACGGCATCGGTAATACGGCGAGCGTCTTCTAGGACATTATCAAGGCTGGTCATACCCAAATCAGGCAGACCAAACGACGCATTCGCTACACCAGCACCAGAAAGATAGAGTGCTTGATGGCCCACTTGGGTTGCCATCATGGCAGTATAAGCATTGATAGTACCAACAATCTGTAATGGTTGGTTATTATCGTTTTTTTGTTTCATTGCACTGCGAAAGCGAGCGCCAGCTGATGATGTCATTTGATGATCCTTGGGTAGGTAAGTGGTCTTATTTTTAATGATAAATGATACTAGATAGGTATAATTGGGCATTGATTGAATCTTTGTTGACTTAGAGTATACGCAATTAACCCTGATATGGAAGTGGTGATTGTCTTTAATGCATTAACTTATCCTAGTGCTGAGTTAACTTATACTAATAGTATTCAATTAACAAATAGTGATATCCGCATAATAACGATTTGCTGTTAGTATTATTCATATTGATAAAAGCCGAACGTATTAAGCCTGGTTTTAAGAAATATTTTGTTACATTAATTCTATACGACTCCTAAAACGTGCTTATAAAAAAGCCCTGATAGCAAGAGGCTAACAGGGCTATTGTTTTTATGACTTGACTTAAGTGTTTTTTGATCAGTCTCTATCCAAACATACCCACAAAATTTGCTAAGAACAGTAGGGTAAAACCGCCCAAGAACAATAAGCCTGCTATTGAATAGGCATTCATCATGGGTGATAATTTTTTATGGTTTTTTACCAATGAGTAGTTGAGCCAACCAAAAATAGGGGCTGAGATAAAGGCGGATACCATAGCGAACTTGAGCATAGCGCCTAATTGTCCAGTGAAGTAGGTAATAATAACCAAACCACCGCCAATCGCGTAAGTCGTCCAAAAAGCAACCTGCTTTTTATTGATCTCGCTTTCACCTTTTAGTAGACGCCAGCACTCAGCGTTGGCACGGCCATAGCCGTCAGCACAAGTAATTGTGGTGCCAAACATGCACATAAAAGCAACGAACGCCACCAGTAGTCTCGACCATTCACCGATCGTAGCGGTATACATGTTGATTAACTGATTGACATAAGCGCCACCGACTAGCTCAATTTCCTGACCAGAGCCGTACTGCACAAAAACACCTAATGATAAAAAGAACAACGCTAAAATAGCAGAAACCAAAAACCCCACATTGAAATCAAGCAAACCTTGACGATGCGTGGTGTGATCCGCTTTAACCTTAGCCGAGGTCCACATTGATGTGATGGCTGCAAACTCAAGCGGCGCTGGCATCCAACCCATAAGGGCAACGATAAAGCCTAGCGTCGCTAGATTCCAAGGGGAGGTAGCGACAAAATCAGGCATCATCACTGTCGGCTTGCCAGCAGCAATCATCACCGCTAACACTGTGGCGGTGACCAGAGCAATCATAATCCACTTAGTCACCCCATCAAGCAGCTTGTAATGACCAGCAATCAGAAAAAACCAGGAGACAGCGACGATTATGACCGCTAAGCCAATACTGGATAATCCCACAGAAGCGGGCAACATAAACCCTAGGATCACCGCAGCAAGTAGGGTTACAGCGCCCGTACTAATGACTGCAGATAAAATAGAGAGAATGAAGTAAACCCAGAGGTAAGCTTTCGAGCGTTTGGCATAGCCTGCAATCAAGCTCTCGCCCGTATCATAGACATAATCAGTAGCAAAGCGGAAAAAGGGGTATTTAAAAAAGTTGGCGAGGATAATTATAATCGCCAACTGCCAGCCATATATGGCACCCGCTTGGGTTGATGAAATCAGATGCGAGCCGCCAATAGCAGCAGTCGCCATCAAAATACCTGGGCCAAATATACGCCAACTAAAGCCTTCTGGCGCTGCGTCACTATTGGCAGTGTTAAGGGGTTGTGCGGTCATGAATACCTCAAGTATATAAAACGGCCAGTCATCGCTGGCCTGTAATGCATTGCTGCTAAAGATCACAGCGCATTGGGAGAAATTTAAGAAAATAAGCTCTGACTGTATCACACCTCATACAGTGCATGATAATAATTATTCTTTCTACTACCCTCAATAGATAGTTGGCTATTACACTCAGACGAACTGCTGACGACGATAAGTAATACCGCGCTGCTCATAAACTTGATAAACAGCAGTGAGTAAGTTGGGTATTTTTGGATGCATAAAGTCTTTGAGAGTATGCAGATAAATAGGGGAGGTGGCGTTCTCATGGATCAGGCGCTGATAGCTGATCTGCTCAGTACGCACAGTTTTTAGACTGGCGGGCACTAAAGTAATGCCTTCACCAGCCGCTACTAAGCCCAGAGCCACTTGTAGATCACTGACTTCAGTCGTCATCAATGGGGTGATGCCATACTGAGCAAATAGATGCAGCAAAGGCTCAGTCACTGGCTTATTGGTCAGTTGTTGCTCATCGGGCTTACTGTTTTTGGCCGCTGGCGTGGCCATAATGGGTACAGGCAAATGGGTTTGATGATACAAAATCAAACGGTTATTCGCCAAATCAATCAAACGCTGCTCTTTGGTATGAGCAAGCGCATGCGCTTTAGGTAGTGCCACTAAATAGCGCTCATGACGCAATAAAATTTGCTGTATCCATGCATCTTGATGAGCAAATCGACCAAAACCGATATCAATTTCGCCAGATTTGAGCGCTTCAATTTGTTGGTAGGAGCTGATGTCTTTGAGATTGACCGCAATATCAGGGTTTTGCCGCTTCAAATTGGCAATGATATCTGGTAAGTGTCCGTAGAGTATGGAGGGTACAAAGCCAATATTCAATGCCGTACTTGGCGCTGCTAGCCGCTGGGTCATGCTGGTGATGTTATTGAGCTCTGTCAATACCGTGCTGACTTTGTCATAAAAAAACTGGCCAGCCTCTGTCAGTTGTAGCGGTCTATGATAGCGATCAATCAGCACAACCTCCATGTCTGTCTCAAGCTGTTTGAGCTGCCGACTGAGGCTGGGCTGCGATAATCCAGTCATTTTTGCTGCCGCGCTAAAGCTCCGTAACTCAGCAATGGCAATAAAGGCGTTAAGCTGCTTTAAATCCATTCTTATGTCCTTACAAGATACCTTTATTCTACTTGATATGGCTATTGCTGAATCTCTTATTTATCCGCTTTAAGACTTAACTACTGTTGTTTCTGACTGGCGATTAGAGAGACATCAGGTATCTCTGATGATAAAACCATATTGTAAAACCGTCTATCGGTCAATGGTAGTACTCATCCCAACATCTATTGCATATCCTCAAAACATCCCATCATAATGTAAATTCAGCGCTCATGTATCGCTTATGTATCATTAACAGTACAGACTGACTTGGTATGATTCTATGAAAGACTCAAATAATAAAAATATAGGTAATCGTGATAGGAGCTTAGCACTAGCTGATGATAATGATCTTAAGCTGAATATTAATGACCGCAGCCTTAGTGTTTATGAGCGCTACCTTAGAAAGGTAATGGAAGATACCGCTCGTGGGAAAAATAACAACCCTGATAAGCTCAATGTAACAAGCTCTCATAATAGCGTTTCTAATAACGATAAAACAGCCACACAAAGCAAAAAAACTTCTTTTAATCCCACAACAATAAGAGCACCTTCTACCAAACAAGTAGAAATAATAGAGGGTAGGTCAAGCATTAGTGTCAAGCTGCTGATTATTATCGGTGTTTTCTGCGCTATATTATTGATTGGCGTTATTGTGGTGATCCTGAATGCGACGGGAGTGTTGGTATCGTTAACGGATCGTTTGGCTTCCAGTGATCCCCAAACGGCCATTGTCAACAGCAGTATGCCAGTGCTTGATAGTGAGCCAGACATTGACAGCAAAAACGCAGATGATTTAAGCATAAAAGATGACAGTTTGAGCAGTCCCCTCAGCCCTGCTGCTATCACAAAACCAACCAATGACAGTACGGAGGTAGATGAAATAGGCGTAGTCTATTCTGTCAAACGCGCTGCTGGTACTGAGAATTATCAGCCCGAGGAAACCAAAACAAAACTGGTCACTAGGACACGATCGTTAAAGCTACCAGAGAAGACAGTAGAAAAAATGGATGATGAGACCAGCAAAAATGAGTCTGAGCCTGCCATAAGTTATGATGACTTTAGAGAAGAGGCGTTGACTGTTATATATCGTGAGGTAAAAGACTGATATCGATATCAATAAAAGTTAATAAATGAAAGTTCATAATGGAAGAAAACACCTTTTAAAACCTTGTAATCTGTTATTTCGTAGCTAACCTTTATCTCCTAGGAAAGAGGACAAAGAGGCAAGCAGCGCGTCCTGATTCATACCTTCTCCTATAAACACAATATCTCCAGGTCTAAAGTGGCTTTGTTCAACAGGCAGAACCTCAGGCTGTTGCATGACCTTGCGCACAGATTGTAGCAACAGCGGACCTTCGTCTGTCTGTAAAACGCCCTTGACCCGCAGGATGGTGTCACCCCGAGCATGGAGCAATGCCGACAGCCAAATGGTAAACTCAACCCAATCTATTTCTTCAGGAATCGGTAGCGAGACCACGGTCGTCGGTGCTCCAGTCTCAGCGAGAGTGGATTCGTAGGTCTCGGTCGGTGGAGGTAGTTGTGGCACAGGGCTTTCGACACCGAATGTGGATAATGAAGTCGGGGCGGCTGGATTGATTTTACTGAGGGTTGACACGAGGTTTGATAAGGACTGCTCAGATACTTCCTCTGATTTTGCAATCACAACACGATCAGCCGATAGTATTTGCTGACGGCATAAAGCGTCCGTCTTTAGCGCCAGGTGAAAATGTAGCGCATCAGCCATAATAATGGTTTCTTTGAGCGCAAAATGGTACACCAGAATCGGATGCTCTCTAATCGCGACGATAATCTCTTCAGGATCAGCCAGACCACTCGTTTCTATGATCAAAGTATCAGGCTGAGTGGTGGTCAAACTAATTGATCGTCCACTCGTTCGAGACTCAGCCACTTCAAGTAGTGCTGATATTAATTCTTCTTTGCCTTTTGGGGTGCCCGCGGTGCCAGTCAGCACTTTGACACTCATCGCTTCACCTAGTAGCAAGTCGTCCACGGGCTGCTCGGCTGCCTCTTGGGTGAAGACTTGAGC
>JARIEH010000224.1 GCA_029256865.1 Psychrobacter sp. | reverse complement strand
CTGAAGTCTGCGTCATCAATTTTATATTTGACATCTTTTACCTTGACGCTACTGCTGAAGTCAGATACGTCACCACCTGCCCAACCGGCTTGTAGTTCTGTTTTGTCATTCAATGCCCAACCGATATTCGCACCATAACCTAGGGTACCGATCTCAGCACTGATAGCGGCTGGATGAGTAACAGTTTGGAAGAATGTCTTGGTACCACCAGTAACAGCACCAGCAGTGTTACGTACGATGCCAGCATCAGCATTGTACTGATTAGCAGGCTGTGCTTGGTAAGCGACGGCAACTGGCTCAGCTTCATAAGCAACAGCAACTGGCTCAGCTTCGTATACAACTGCGTCATTACCATCAACGACCACAACTGGCTCAGCTGCTAGTGCAGCAGTTGACGCTAAAACAGCGGCAGAAATAGCGGTTAATTTAATAAGTTTCATCTATCTTCTCCTAAAAGTATGAAATAACGAGCCCACAAAAAAAGATTGCCTTATTGTAATCGCAAACAATCAATTTGTTGAGGCGATTAAAACAATTTTGGCTCAAAAAGTCACCCCTATATAAGCGCTTTTTATTTACCATTATGTAAAGATTGCATAGGTATTGTAATAATTACTACCTGAACCCACTAAACATCGATTTTTGGTTACACGATACTCTCAAAGTAACAGAATAGCAATAAAAGCAGCAAGGCGCTAACCAATCCCGTATTATCGGATAAGCTTAGTTCTCACTTAGTAGCTTTATATAATGCTAGCTATTAGGTAAGAATAAAAGGAATACGATTCACTATATATAGGGGTTTTTATATATTTTATACAATCATTATACTATGATTGATAGTATAAGTCAGTAGTAATTATATTACTCAACGTTCTATGTTGTTAACATTTGTGTGTCGACCTGTCTGTTAATCTGAAACAATAAGGGTTACAGAAAAAAGTAGACTGTCAATAGAGCGACATCTTTTATAAATTTCTTAAGATTGAGATGAATGATAAAAACATATAAATGATTTGTTTCATATCATTTTAATTATCCCAAAAGTTAGTTATGATGGAGGTGAGCCAAGCATTGAATCACAGAATATACAGATGGGACAGCCATAACAGATGATCTCTATCAGCCATTAGCATGCTCAGTACTTGGGTTACTTTCCATTCATCATTTCGAGCTATTTTATGCCTAAAGTGTCATCAATTACCCGTGTCTTAGAGATCATAGAGGCAGTGTCTTATGCACCCAAGCCGATCACTCCCCTTGAGCTGTCGCAAGAGCTGGATATTCCCAAGCCAACGATTCATCGTTTGATTCAAAACTTGGTCGAAGAAGGCTTTGTGGCGGTTGATATCGGTGGCGGCATTATCCCTGGTAGGCGTGTGCGCAATCTCAGTGTGGCGCTCTGGCAGCAGCGGCAGTTTTTTAATGAACGGGAAGTTATTTTACAAAAACTGGTCGATGACATCGAGGAGACTTGCGGTATTGGTATTCCTTATCATATGGATATGGTCTATAGCAATCGTGTAGCGACTTCTCTCCCTCTCCAAATCTACTTGCCTGTCGGTTCGAAGTCACCGATGTGGTGCACGGCAACTGGCAAACTTTACCTAAGCCAGCTCTCAGATGCTAGCCGCCGTAAGATGCTCCGTAACTTACCGTTAACTAAATTTACCAAAAACACCATCGTCGATATTGATACCCTAAATACTGAATTGGATAATATTGCCAGAACAGGTATCGGCATCGACAATGAAGAGTTCATCTCTGAGATGGTGGCGATATCGGTGCCTATCTTAGACAAAAAATCACGCTATTTGGCATCACTATACGTGCACGCGCCCACCATACGGGTAACGCTAGATGAGCTGATGGTCCATGTGCCGCGCTTACAAGCCGCGGCAAAAGACATCCAAGCGCTTGTTTACGAGTTAAAAGACTAATACTAGCCCTATACTTTTCAAGACAAAAACGGTCTGCGCTCTCTTTAATAGCGCAGACCGTTTTTTATTTATCCCGATATACTCTCAACCCTCAATGAGGGCGAGAGCATTCACTTATAGGCAGCTGACTATAGTACTGAACTATCATGACGCGCCATAATACTAGAAAAATCCTTTTCCCCATGCTCCAGCACATGAGCATCATATAGCTCAGTGGCTTTAGCACCCATCGGGGTCTCAGCACCCGTATCTTTGGCCGTTTGCATCGCCAAATTGAGATCTTTTTGCATCAAATTGGCCATGAATCCGCCCTTATAACCATTGCTCGATGGGACATTCTCCATCACTTGCGGATAAGGGTTATAAACCTCCAATGCCCAGTTACGACCTGAGCTTTGTAGCATGATATCTGAGAGCACTTTGGCATCAAGACCGTTTTTGACACCCAAGTTGATGGCTTCTGCTGTGCCTGCCATCAAGATACCCAACATCATGTTATTACAGATCTTGGCAACCTGTCCGGCACCATGATCTCCTGCATGAAAGATGTTTTTGCCCATCACATCCAGTATCGGTTTAGCTTTAGCGAATACTTCTGGCTTACCCCCAACGATAAAGGTCAGAGTCCCTGCGATCGCACCGCCAGTGCCACCAGAGACTGGCGCATCTAAGAAATCTATGCCAAGCTTGGTGGCCTCGTCTGCTACCTTACGCGCATCAGCAGCCGCTATGGTACTGCTGTCGATGACCAGTGTGCCTTTTGGCAAAGTTGATAATAAGCCGTTCGAGCCATTATCCCCTAAAAAGACAGCATGCACATGCCGACCAGCAGGCAACATACTGATCACGACTTGGGCATTGCTCGCAGCGTCCTCTGGACTACTGGCCACGCTAGCACCTGCTTGCTGTAGGCGCTGGGTAGCAGCTTCAGACAAGTCATACACCTTTAACGTATAACCTGCCTTCAGCAAGTTCTCCGCCATTGGCGCACCCATATTACCCAGACCAATAAATCCGATTTTTGGCTTGCTGGTATTACCTTCGCTTGAGCTTACATCTCTTGTAGTCATAGCATCACTCCTTGATGACTTTATTATTAGT
>JARIEH010000089.1 GCA_029256865.1 Psychrobacter sp. | reverse complement strand
TTTCTATTTGAGGGCTCTCTTTATTGATCTTGAGGAGCAATGCGACCATCACAAGACTAATGAGCATTGAAGAGCCACCATAACTAAAGAATGGCATAGTCAAACCTTTTGTCGGCATCGCTCCCATGTTCATTGCCGCATTAATGATAGTTTGCGCAATAAAAATAATACCAATACCAAAAGCGGTATAGCTCATGCGCATTTGACGGCGTTTCAGAGCATTATAACTGATACGCATAGCACTACCGATAATGAGTGCCTCTAAGATTAAAACCATAGTCACACCGACGAACCCTAACTCTTCACCAGTGATGGCCAATAAGAAGTCGGTATGTGCCTCAGGGAGATGCGCTAGCTTCTGTACACTTTCGCCATAGCCTACCCCAGTAAACTCTCCACGACCGAAGGCAATTAAGCTCCTCGCCAACTGATAATCAGTATCTTGAATATCATCAAAGGGATCTAGGAACGATAGTGCCCGTGTCAGTCGGTATTGCACCATTGTTATTGCCAACACGCCTAGTACACCAACGACGGCCGCAAGTGCCGCAAACTGCTTGTATGGAGCACCAGCAATATAAAATATCGTGAATACCGTGCCCACAATCACCACCAAGGAGCCAAAGTCGGGTTGTAATAACAGTAGAAAAGTGAGTAAGCCAATGACTAAAGAAATCCGTAAAAAGCCATCCCAACCGTTACGCACTTCAAAGGAGCGTCGCACCACAAAGTCGGCGACAAAAACCACAACTACCAACTTTGCTAACTCTGCGACCTGAAAGTTGATAACCCCTAAGTTTATCCAACGTTTTGAGCCATTAATGGGCGTGCCAAAGAGTGTTGCCACTAACAGCGCACCCGTTACTGCCAATAAGATAAACTGCGTCTCGGTTTGGTACAGTGTTTTTAATGGCACAAAATAATAAGGTATCGCTGCCGCAAGCAAACCAATCGCCATATATAGCAGTTGGTTCTCAAAAAAATGCAACTCTGTCATCCCGCGACTAAGCGCGAAAGGAATGGAAGCAGAAGCGACCATCAATAAGCTGAGCACCATCATACAACCGACACTAGACAATAATATAGCGCGGGCTGAGGGCCAAGACAAAACGCCATCAGAGCCAGAGGTTGAGCGAGGCTTTTGTGAAGAACGAGAAAGGAAAGAGAGCGCCATAATATTCAAGTACACTAACAAACAAAAAACAAGGCGTTTATTAAACGCCACCGTTAAGACTATATAAATAAGCTACATAAAAGGCTATATATACTATATATAAAACCATATGAAAGCGAAAAAACTTTAGAGGTTATATATCGACAGGCAAAAAATCGATCTAAAAACTGATGCCACAAAACAAGAACTGACTGTAGAGGACAGTAGCAGTAATTCATAGCCAAAACAATCATTTATACTGCTATAGTTAATATTAAAGAGCAGAGCCAGAAGTGTTCTTATGAGAAACCAGTCGTTCTACTAATTGAGTAAAGTGCTCGCCACGGGCAGCATAGCTAGCATACTGATCAAAACTTGCACATGCTGGAGATAGCAGCACTGCCTTTACTTGCGATAAGCTACTAGATGTAACTTGTCCAATGGTTGCAAAGGCGCCTTCTAGCGTTTGACACTGATGCAATACCACCTCATCACTCAACTTTGCAGCGCGTAAGTGCTGCTCAATCTGCTTAGCATCTTCACCGATACATAATACTTGGCTAACATACTGATTAATAAAAGGCGTTAACTCGCCAAATTGCTGTCCTTTTCCTTGGCCGCCCAAAATCAATAGCAACTTACCATCTTTAGGTGCATAGACTGCCCCTAGCCCTTCAATAGCAGCAATGGTAGAGCCAATATTAGTGCCCTTTGAGTCATTGAAGTAATCAATCCCTGCAGCGGTCGCCACATATTGACAACGATGTTCAAGTCCCGTAAAACGCTGTAAAGTGCTAAGCATACTATCAAGAGGTAGTCCTGCAAGCTCGCCTAATGCGAGAGCGGCTTGAGCATTTAGTAAATTATGACGGCCTTTGACCAGTAATTTATCTGCCGATAATAAACGCTCTATACCACGCGCCAAATAAATCTGCCCACTAGGATCTGTAATCAAACCATACTGATCTTTATCAGGAGCATGAATACCGGTACTTATTCGCGGCACATTGTCAGCAACCAATGGACGCGTCAACGCATCTTCACGGTTAATCACTACTGACTTGGCACCTTGAAAGATGCGATGTTTGGCCTGATGGTAACCCAGCATATCGCCATGACGATCCAAATGATCGGGGGACATATTAAGAACAGTCGCTACCTGTGCACCCAAGTCAGTCACCGTCTCTAATTGGAAACTGGATAGCTCAAGCACGGCCAAAGTCATATTGCTGTTAGAGAGCAGGCTCAATGCTGGCACGCCAATATTACCACCAACACCAACATTGATGCCGGCATCAGCAGCCATCTCCCCCACTAAAGTAGTCACAGTACTTTTGGCGTTAGAACCTGTAATAGCTACTATGGGCACATCACAGGCTTCGCAAAATAGCTGTATGTCGCTCACTATCGGAATATTTGCTTGTAGCGCAGCAGCAATAGCGTCAGTCTTTAGAGAGATACCAGGACTGATTATAATACGTGCTGCTTGTTGCAACAACTCTGCATCGATCTCGCCAAACTGCCGGATTGCAACTGCTGCAGGTAGCTCTTTTGCTAATGCAGGTGCCGACTGTTTATCAGTGACTGCCACTTGGTAGCCTTGTTCGGTCAGATAACGTGCAGCTGACAACCCTGACTGTCCTAATCCGACGACCACTTGTAGACCATCCTTCTTATGGAGTAGTGTCTCTGATGTTGCGAGAGTTGTCATATTCTTTCCTTTTATAGAGCCATCTATAGCGCCATGTAATCAGCTATCAAACATTAGCGATTATCTAAATTTTTGTCGAACCATTATAAAATATGAATGGTAAACAAAACATTGTTAAAATGACAGTAATCAGCATAAAGGCATCACTCATTTTTCGGTACTGCTTTTTTGCCACTTTGTGCTATTATGCGCATAATTTTATATTAAGTTGCTGAAGCATGAACTGGTGATTGAATTTTATATGCCAGTTTAGCATGATGTGACCTCTATCACGCTATGGTCTCGCCATCTTCAGCAGCTGTCCACACTCATTACGTCATGACATTGCGGCAAACGCGTGTTTATATTCGTTTTGCCTATCTTATCTGACATTCTATCTACCACGATCATTCATCGTGGGCATTTATACATTACCTTATATTTTTGATCATATTTTATTATTATCAATGCGGTGAACGCTTTAGTAGCCATACTTTTTGAACGTTGATAAGTTATATAGAACCTATGAGAATAATGTAAGTGTAAGACCGCTTAACAGTATGAACTTGTTAAGAGACGCAGTAATCACGCTCTGAATGGTTGATATCATCAATAAGCTATTATTGCCGATGAATTATACGCCTACTAGATAGATAACGATTACTTTTTTGCCCTTAACCATATGTAGTTTACTTATGACGTCTTTTTTTGATAATTTACATGATGAATGGTTTTCTAATATACGCGGCGATACACTGTCGGGATTAGTAGTGGCACTGGCATTGATTCCAGAAGCCATTGCTTTTTCTATTATCGCTGGTGTCGATCCAAAGGTCGGGCTATATGCCTCGTTTTGTATTGCCGTAGTGATTAGCTTCGTCGGTGGTCGTCCTGGGATGATTTCTGCAGCGACAGGGGCAATGGCGCTGGTCATGGTCAATTTAGTCGCTGACCATGGTCTACAGTACTTGCTTGCCGCCACTTTATTGTGCGGTGCCATTCAAATTGTGATGGGCATCTTAAAGCTTGGCAATCTGATGCGCTTTGTCTCCCGTTCAGTAGTGATCGGTTTCGTCAATGCCCTAGCGATTTTGATATTTGCCGCGCAGCTACCAGAGCTCAACCCAGCAACGGAACGGGTTGGGATGACAGTATATGTGATGACCGCAGCAGGGTTGGCTATTATTTATCTGTTTCCACTGATTCCCAAAATTGGGCGAGTCATTCCCTCACCGCTGATCTGTATCGTGGGTCTAACCGCAGTGGCTCTATATATGGGACTTGATATTCGCAATGTTGGTGATATGGGCGACCTACCGGACACTCTTCCTATATTCTTATTTCCAAGTATCCCACTGAATTTCAATACACTATTAATCATTGCTCCCTACTCCATTGCACTGGCTATTATCGGCTTACTAGAGTCTATGATGACCGCTACTATCGTCGATGAGCTAACGGATACTCCAAGTGATAAAAATCGTGAGTGCCGTGGTCAGGGCATTGCCAACATAGTATCAGGCTTCTTTGGCGGTATGGCTGGCTGTGCAATGATCGGTCAGTCGATGATCAACGTAAAGTCTGGTGGTCGTACGCGTTTATCAACGCTGATAGCAGGGGTGGTATTACTAATTATGGTGGTATTCTTGAGCGACTGGGTCAGCCAAATACCGATGGCCGCTTTAGTAGCGGTGATGATCATGGTGTCTATTGGTACTTTTAATTGGCAATCTATCCGTGAATTTAAAACCCATCCAATGTCGTTTAATATCGTGATGTTAGCGACAGTTTTGACCACCGTATTTACGCATAACCTCGCTTATGGCGTTGGCGTTGGCGTATTGCTTTCTGCTTTGTCATTTGCTAATAAAATTGGTCAGTTCTTGACCATATTTAGTGAGTATGATGACAGTAATAATACTCGGTATTACTATGTACAAGGTCAAGTATTCTTTGCCTCTACCACGCAGTTTCTTGATAGCTTTGATACCAAAGAGGCACTCGATAACGTCCAGATCGACGTGAGTAAAGCGCACTTTTGGGATATCACGGCTGTTGATACTTTGGACAAGTTGGTCATGCGCTTGCAACGAGAGGGTATAGATGTCAAGGTGGTAGGCTTGAATAATGCCAGTCGTACCCTCATTGATCGCTTCTCCGTACATGATCGCCGTGATATTGGCCTATTAGATTAGGGCGCGATCTGTTTTATTTGACCGTGTTTTTATTATTGAGATAATGTGGTTGC
>JARIEH010000082.1 GCA_029256865.1 Psychrobacter sp. | reverse complement strand
CGTTTACGCGGCTGGTGTTTGGCAGATTTTAAGCTGGCAGCTAATGTCTGAGCGTCAAAGGAGTTTGTGGACATAAAGGATTCTTAATGATTGAAAAATAAAAAAATTGTAAATAAGTTCAACGCCATAAGAACGTTGAATTTAAAGTTTTGCAAACCATGCAAACCATGCAAACCATGCAAAATTATACCACAGCTGATAATCAGACTGTATTATGGCGTCATCTTCAATGCGGTATTTATCAATTACGTTAATGCTTTATCTGCCATTTCATTCGCCATCACTAGCGCTTGATACAAGCTAGTAGCGCTCGCACCACCCTTCCCAGCCAAATCAAGCGCCGTTCCATGATCGACAGACGTACGGATGTAAGGTAACCCCAAAGTTAAATTGACCGTATCACCAAAGCCATGCGACTTGAGCACTGGTAATCCTTGGTCATGATACATCGCAATCACCGCATCACAACTCTCTAAATGCCTAGAGGTAAATAGCGTATCAGCAGGCATCGCTTCTGATATATCGACGCCTGCTGCGATGAACTCTTGTAATACTGGATTGATAATCTCGATCTCTTCCATACCAAGATGCCCATCCTCACCAGCATGCGGATTGAGACCGCAGACCAAAATATGCGGCGCATCTATGCCAAACTTTGAACGCATATCATCTAGGACGATTTGTACCGTTTGGCGAACGTTATCAGCGGTGATAGCAGCTGGCACATCTTTTAAAGCCAAATGGGTAGTAACCAGAGCCACTTTCATGGCTTGATTGGCAAGCATCATCACTACTTTATCGCAGCCACTTTGCTGCATAAAGAACTCGGTATGACCACTGAACATGGTGCCATCCAATAACTTGATATTGGCATCGATGAGCGCAGATTTTTGTAAAGGGCCAGTGACGATAGCTGCTACGATGTTATTTGCTGCCAGTTGATGAGCGACTTCCAATTGCCGCGCCACCATGATGGCATTATTAATATCGATCCGACCAGCGACCACAGGTGCACCGCAATTTACTTCAAGCAAAGTGAAAGCATTATTGTGATTCTCATGAGTGGCGTCTTCGCTGCTATCATCCCTAGACTGCTGTGACATCTGCTCTGCAAACTCTGCTATATCTATGGGCGCGGCGACTGTTTGCCACGTTGGTGACTCAATGAGCACGCCAGCAGCGATGAGTTCATCAGCGCGTGCTTGCATGGCTTCATTCTCAGCGAGCACCCAAATAGGCCGTGCAAAGTCTTGCAACTTACCCTCAGCTGCTAACAGTAGCACTACATCCATACCGATACCAGCGGGCTCACCTGTGGTGATTAATAACGGTTGTTTGTTCATGGTAGATTATTTCCTTATTTTTATTATAAAAGTAGATAACTCAATTAAGCAGCCAACACTATGATGATTTTTATAAAATCAGAGCTCTTAAGTATACCCTCTCATTTATTAACGATACTTGAGATGCCATCGATGAGTACATAGATAGTTACTGATGCGCTGCTGATAACAGCTGAAAAAATACCAAAATGTGTTAGACTTTCGTTTTTGATTGTAGCACCCTTTGCCAGACTACTCTGGCCCGTTTTAGTACCCGTAATGTAGAGATAACGCTCACTTGTAACAACAATATCAGGCTTGTTCGCTCTTTATTAACGACTTTTGCATACCTTATGATCGACTTTTAGATAAATTAGGCACCCATGGCAGACTCAAATAAAACCGACGACTTACTCAATCAGCAGCCGCCACACAATATTGATATTGAAAAAGCACTGCTGGCCTCTTTGATGAGTATCGAAGAGGCGTATGACAAGATTGCCGATATCGTTACCAAAGACGATTTCTATGCAGGACGCCATCAACATATTTTTGATGCCATTGCTCATTTGGCAGCGGTCAATGAGCCCTACGATACCGTGATGGTACATGATTGGCTAGAAGCACAAAAATTGCTCAAATCTGCAGGGGGCGACAGTTACTTGGCTGATATTTTGAGTCAAAGTCCTGCGACATTATTTAACCTGACCGCCTATGCTCAACGTGTACGAGAGTTATCGACATTACGCCAATTGATTACCACTGGCAACGATATGCTGACCCTTGCCTATAACCCTAAAGACCAAACCGTTAGTGATATTTTAGATAACGTTGAGGCCAAAATATTCAGCATCAATGAGCAGCATAACAAACGTGCTGAACAACGTGGACCTGTGGGCATCACCTCAGTACTAACCAATGTTATTGACAAGATTCAAGAGCTAAAATCAAATCCTGACGGTATGATTGGTTTGCAGACACCATTTGCTGAACTAAATAATAAGACCCAAGGACTACAAGCGGGCGACTTGGTGATTGTGGCCGCACGTCCTTCTATGGGTAAGACCACCTTCGCTATGAACTTGGCAGAAGGTGTGTTATTTAATGAAGACTTGCCCGTTGTCGTATTTTCTATGGAGATGCCAGCCGAGTCCATTGTGATGCGTTTGCTGTCTTCTTGGGGCGCTATCAACCAGACCCATTTACGTTCAGGACAAATGAACGAAGATGAATGGGCAAAAATGATGAATGCCA
>JARIEH010000074.1 GCA_029256865.1 Psychrobacter sp. | reverse complement strand
CGGATGTCACATCGCCTGAGGCTAAAGCTTGAGCCGCTTGCTCCGCAGTAGCCACCATCGTACCGAATGCGAGCAGCGCAATCTTCTTAGAGGCGTTATGCTCTCCTACGACTAACTCGACGACCGCCTGACCTATTTTATAGTTCTGCGCTGGACGGTTTATCAGCGCGCCAGTACCTGTGCCACGCGGGTAGCGTACTGCTGTGCTTCCTGGGTAGTTATAACAGGTATTCAATAAGTGATAACACTCATTTTCATCTTTTGGCGTGGCTATCAGCATATTGGGCACACAACGCAAAAACGCCAAATCAAACACGCCTGCATGAGTAGCACCATCTTCACCGACCAAACCCGCTCGATCAATGGCAAAAGTCACATCAAGGTTTTGTAGAGCAACATCGTGAATGAGCTGATCATAACCACGCTGCAAAAAGGTAGAGTAAATCGCCACAACTGGCTTGACGCCTTGAGTGGCCATACCGCCTGCAAGTGTGACTGCATGCTGCTCAGCAATCGCCACATCAAAAAAGCGTTCTGGGAAATGACGCGCAAAGTCAATCATTCCTGACCCCGCTTCCATCGCTGGCGTAATGGCCAACAATTTATCATCCTCTGCTGCTTTATCACATAAAAACTGCCCAAACACTTGCGAATACTTCAGTGCCGGAACTATATTTTCAGCAGCGTTGTCTTCTTTAGAATCAGGCTTAACCGCATCTTCAGCAGGTAATTTATTAATCGCGTGATACCCGACTGGATCAGCCTCAGCAGGCGCGAAACCTTTACCTTTAGTAGTATAAATATGTACCAATACCGGTCCAGGCACTTGCTTGGCAAGCGATAATACCCGCAGCAGCTCAGGCATATCGTGACCATCAAACGGGCCAAAGTAGGTAAAACCAATGGCTTTGAACACATTGTCTTCTAATTGCGGTACATTACGTTGTTCACTATGACGCTTACGCCTGTCAAATGCCTGCATATCTGGACGGCGACGTATTAATGGCTCACCTTCATCTGAGATATCAACTTGATAACCTGACTCCCAGAGCATCGCTAAATGTCTTGAAAACCCACCAATAGAGCAAGAGATCGACATATCGTTGTCATTTAAAACGACTAATAAATCAGCGTCCTGCTGCACGGCATCATTCATGGCTTCAAAGGCCATGCCACCTGTCATCGCTCCGTCACCAATCACACAAGCGACTGTCTGCGGACGACCTTGATAGCGCAGCGCCAAGCTCATCCCCAACCCTGCTGAAATAGAGGTTGAAGAATGGCCAACGCCAAAAGTGTCATAGACAGACTCAGCGCGTTCAGGAAACGCGGTCAAACCCTCTTTTGAGCGGATACTGCCAAGCTGATCGCGACGTCCAGTGAGGACTTTATGTGCATAAGCTTGATGACCCACATCCCAGACAATCTGATCACGAGGCGCATCCAGTAGATAATGTAGCGCAATGGTCAACTCAATCACGCCTAAGTTTGCGCCGAAATGTCCCCCACTTTGGCCTGCTGAATATAATACAAACAGGCGCAGCTCATCCGCTAAAGTGATGAGCTGATCAGTCGTAAGCGCTTTTAGGTCTGACGGTGCATCAATAGCGTCAAGTAGTGGCGTATCAGGACGCGTACGCGGTATCTGCTCGAACGTCTGTTGCAAGCCAGATAAAGGTGCAGCAGAGTCAGTAGCTGATGGCGTAGAGAGCGACGCAGGTGAAGACCAAGACTGTGTGGAATAAGATGTCTGCTGCATAAATCGTACGATACCTACCAATCTGCTGACAAGATGCTACCTTAACATATCACCACCCTGACTTATCGTATTGATACGGTACTATAAGGTAATCTAAAATATGACAATTTTTTTTATGAGCTGTCATTTATAGAATGATTAGGGTGCTTTTAAAGCATCGTCATTGTGTTATTCGTATTTGCATGAGTATATTTACATTTTTATGCGCTAAATGTCCGTTTACTATGCGCTAATGACGATACAGTAAGGTAAGGGCAAAGACTTGTCACTGTATCCATTAAAATAGTATGGCATAATAGCATTTTTTTTAAACCGTCGCTTTAATCATCGTGAGTAGTCTGTGAACTTTGTGTGTTTTTCTCACAAATACCACTAACATGCTATTTTTGCTAGCATTATACAACCATACTAATATAGTTATCACGACATAACTATGACTACACCTTCTACCATCCCGATGATCAGCCTGTGCAGGACATTAATGTCATATCAATTTATTACTAGTGCCAAGTTGCCTACTCGTCATGGCGAGTTTGATCTTCATGTTTTTGAGAACCAAGAGGGTCAAGAGCATGTCCTGCTCACTGTTGGTCTGCCAGTGGCAGATCAGGATAAAGCTCTTGAAGCAGGGCTAAATAAGGCAGATGACGTATCAAAGCACACTATTCCCTTAGTGCGCATTCACTCTGAATGCCTGACAGGGGATGCTTTTGGCTCATTGAAGTGTGATTGTGGACCACAGCTTAACACTGCGATGCAAGCCATACAAGCAGAGGGCTGCGGTGCTATTTTGTACTTGCGCCAAGAAGGTCGCGGTATCGGCTTGACCAACAAGATACGTGCTTATGCCTTGCAAGACCAAGGTCACGACACGCTTGATGCTAACCTCATGCTCGGCCTACCAGCGGATGCACGTATTTATGATATGTGTGGACCAATGTTGGCACATGTGGGCGTCGACGAGGTACGCCTGATCACCAATAACCCCAACAAGGTCGCTTATTTAACGGAAAATGGCATTAAAGTCGCTGAACGTGTACCCTCAGTGGTTGG
>JARIEH010000198.1 GCA_029256865.1 Psychrobacter sp. | reverse complement strand
AGGATAAAAATATGAGCCAACAATCACAGCACAAAACAACCGATAAAATAATTAATGTCGGTGTCATCGGCGCAGGTGGCCGCATGGGGCGCATGCTCATCGAAGCGATACAAGACAATCCACAAACGACATTAAGTGCGGCCATTGAGCGTCAAGGCTCCAGCCTTGTCGGTGCTGATGCTGGCGAAGTAGCGGCTATAGAACGATTGAATGTAAAGATTGTGGATGATTTGGTCGCGGTTATTAACGATATTGATGTCTTAATTGATTTTAGTCTGCCTGATGCCACTGAACAAAACATGCAAACCTGTGCTGAACATAAGGTTGCGATGGTCATCGGTACGACAGGTTTTAGTGAACAGCAAGAGCAGGTGTTGACAGAGGCCAGTAAGCATATTGCGATTGTCTATGCGGGTAACTACTCAACGGGCGTCAACTTGTCATTAAAGCTATTAGCGATGGCGGCTAAAGCCTTTGGTAGCAGCGCGGATGTTGAGATTATAGAAGCCCATCATAAACATAAAATCGATGCCCCATCAGGCACCGCTTATATGATGGCAGAAGCCATCGCAGAAGCACGTGGACAGAACCTAAAAGACGTGGCCATATATGGCCGTGAAGGACAGACTGGCGTACGCGAAGCGGGCACAATTGGTATCCATGCAGTGCGCGGTGGTGAGATCATTGGTGATCATACGGTGATGTTTATCGCTGATGGTGAAGTCGTCGAGATTACCCATCGAGCACGGGCACGTATGACTTTTGCAGCGGGTGCAGTACGTGCAGCGACTTGGGTAATAGAACAAAAAACTGGCCAGTATAATATGCAAGATGTTTTAGGGCTAAGTGAGTAATCAGTGAGTAAGGTTATTTATTATTCAGTTGGATTGATGAGTTAGGGTAAGGCGAGGCGGTGTACATGAGCATCAAACAGCATCATCAAACACTGGCAGATTATGGCTTGATGATGACTTATGCCCGCCAAGCAATACTCATGCTGATCTTAGTATCACTATCGCTGCTTGCTCAAGCAGCCACCTATCAAACCTACGTTATCCATACTTATGGCGGTGATGCTTTACTGCCAGCCGTACGCCAACAGTTAAATAGTAGTCTTGACGGTGGTACTGCTGCAATTTATCAAGACAAATTAATCCTACAAACCAGCGCCTCTAATTATCAAGCAGTACAGCAGCTGTTAAGACAAATTGATGGTCAGCCGCAAGCATTAAACGTGGCGCTAAGGGTGGGTAATGATAGCAACGTCGAAAATAATATCCAGCAAGGCCGAGTAATCATCAGTAACCGTGAGCTTCAAGGCGCAGGCGTGATCAGTCAGCGTAATAGCCAACAGCAGAATAACAGCACTTATCAGGTGCAAACCCTCTCAGGTAATACTGCTAGTATCAGCACCGGCACACTGTACTCATTAACGCAAAACTTTCAAGCCAATGGTTATCGGAGCTACCAGCCCTCCTCAGGGCAGATTATTATTCAGCAGCAACTGTTATCACCGACCACCCAAGGTATTGCTGTGACGCCAAGGATATTGCCGAGTGGGCAGGTAGAAGTTAAGTTATCTCAAACAGAAGAGAAGCTAGTAAGCGTAAACCCATACTATAACGGTAATGTTTACGCTAATGATGCTGCTATTAAATGCCAAGGCTTAAATAGTACGATCATTGTGCCACGTGGGCAGTGGATCAATATTGGCCAGATCTCACAAAGCACACAAAATAGTGCTTCAAGCGATGACAGTAAGCGTGTTTATAGCGGCAATAACAGCATGCCTATTTGGTTATTGGTGCAGTAGCTTATTTTAGTCATTTATTAACATGACCTGACACTAAAAAAGAGCGGCACTGTTATTGGCAGTGCCGCTCTTTCTTTGCGCTATAAATTATTAGCAGTCAAAGTG
>JARIEH010000146.1 GCA_029256865.1 Psychrobacter sp. | reverse complement strand
CGCCTGGTATGATGGCTTTACCGACAGCGACTGTGCCTTTGACCACGCCTTTAGTGGTTTTGTAAACAACTTTAGTCGGCACTGTCACTAGCTTGTGCACACAGGCTTGGAGTAAAAACATGCTAGCAATGATGACGATAAAATGTAGTTTTTTCATAAATGTCCTACGATTGATGGGATACGCTGATAGCAGCTATTCGTTAGTAGCCACCAGATAGGCGCTAATCATAAACTATTAAAACCCTCCTATAAAGCATCCTTTATTATTAATCTCATCCCCATTTTCAGATACGGATTTATCCATGACCTCTATACCCCTTTGTTTACCCGACTCCATTACTCCAGAGCAATTTTTAGCAGAATATTGGCAAAAAAAGCCACTGCTGATCAAGCAAGGTTTGTCACAATTAATTGGTATGTTTGAGCCAGAAGATATGCTCGGTCTTGCGCTTGAAGAGGACGCTTCAGCGCGCCTACTGACACAAGCAGCGACCAAGCAAGAAGGCCTACCACAATGGCAGCTTAAAAAAAGCCCGCTAATTGAAGCAGACTTTGATAACTTGCCAGAACAATGGACCGTACTCGTTCAGAATCTTGAACAATGGTCACCAGAGCTTGGTCAATTATGGCAAGCATTTGACTTTATTCCACAATGGCAACGTGATGATATTATGGTCTCTTATGCGCCCAAAGGTGGCTCTGTTGGCAAACACTATGATGATTATGATGTATTTTTGGCACAAGGTTACGGTCAGCGCCGTTGGCAGCTCGGGAAGTTCTGTGATAAAAATACTGAGTTTGTCGCCGATGAGCCCATTAGGATTTTTGATGATATGGGCGAGATCATCTTTGATGAGATACTAGAAGCTGGTGATGTACTATATGTACCGCCGAAACTCTCACATTTTGGTGTGGCGCAAGATGACTGTCTGACTTTTTCATTCGGCTGCCGTCGTCCGAACTTAATGCAGATCATCGATGGTATGGCTGATATTGCCACCAACGATAGCGATTTATTTATACCGATGCTATTGCCACAAACCCTGCAACCCTCAGGCGAGCTACGAGCGGACAGCATCGGTGCAATTAAAAACCAATTATTACAAATGCTACAGTCTGAGCGCGGCGACGATATTATTCGTCAGGCAGTCAGTGAGGTGGTGAGCAAGCGTCAGTATGATGCACTGGTACCAGAAGAAACACTAAACACCGATGAATTAATACAAGCCTTGGCTGACGGCGCAACGCTACAGGCGGACTATAGCAATCGTCTGTTATATAACCGAACTGAAGATGGCATTACTGTCTATGCCAATGGTCAACGGCTTGATGGTGTAGATGAAACGATAATAACGCTACTGATGCGGTTGGCTGATGGTGAGCATCTACAAAGCCACGATGTCACAGAGGTTGATTCCGATGAGTTAATGGAATGGCTAGAAAACGGTTGGATCTGGGTTGATTATGCGGAGTAAGCTTTAACCTGCTCCTCAATCAAAGCTAGCCTTTAACCTTGCAATCAAGAGCCGATGTTCAAGACAAACTTGGACATCGGCTTTTCGCTGTTAATTTTACTCTATGGCAATACATCGAAGTTCTGCAACTAAAAGACCATAATACCTGAATACATACAAAAGCTTTTTTCTTACATACCTTAACAGCGCTATCAGTCATAATCGAACAGCTAAAAATACTAATCGCTAATATCAACCAGCATATTACTACAAGTATTTTTTTACTTTATAAACATTT
>JARIEH010000125.1 GCA_029256865.1 Psychrobacter sp. | reverse complement strand
TTAATCCTGAAAGACGACGCTATGTCGTGTACTTTCGCGGGGAGTTGTGGCAATTACCACGCATGAAAATTGATCATGCAGCTTGGCAGCGACGCCAACCGTATGACGGTGACATTAATACGCTGTATCTTAGTAGCAATCAAGCCATAGCTGATCCTATATTGGCGCAAAAACTGCGCACTCTCAACTTACCAGCGAGCATGCGCGGCACTACAGTTCCACGCTTCGAATCGTGGTGGGAGTTTCATGGTTTTAAATGGCTTAAAGAGTTACTGAATGAGGGCAAGTCGCCATTGGCGGCTCATCATTCAAGCCTAACAACCGCTGCCTTAGAAGACATTTCTGTAAAGAGATCTAAAAAAAACGTGACAAACAACACAGTAGACGATATCCAAAAAACTGAGAACATATTCTCTCCTTCCGCAGAAACAGATATCTTTGCTGATATGCTGGCAGACTTAACCAATGAAGTGCTCAATCACAAACGGTAATTCGGCGATGAGAATCCAAGCAGTCTATATTTACAAAATAAGCATCTAAAAAATAAATGCCTGATTAATAAATGAGCCTTGCATCATGAAAGACCATAAATTACTGCTAACCATGATAATTTTGCTGATACTAATCATTTTCATTGGTATTTTTGCTTGGCTATGGATTAACAATCGCAAAAACATGAATCCCCTACCAATCACTTCAAACAAAAACAGTGAAGAAACCGTCGACAGTCAAGAGGATACAGACAAAGTTGCAACTGATGTACTGTACTTACAAGCAGAGAACAGTCTAAAAACTCCTCTAGATGATGTCATTGGCCGCTTTGAGGCACGTCATTCGAATGTACAAGTCATCGCTCACTACGTGCCTACCCATTTATTACTGGCATTACCAGATACAAACCTTCCTAATAACCAGTCTACGAACTATACTATCAATATTGATATTATTATAGCTAATGACAGGTTACCTAAAGAGCGCTTATCCCTACTCCAGACCTCACTGAACGATACTCAGAATGAGTTTAATAACAACTCTAATACTATCAGGAGCATGGCACAAGATCATGTCGCAGCAGATAATATGATAAGTGATAATAAAGCCAATGAAATACCCATTCAAAATAACTATAAAAAGACGCGCAAGCTGGTGTCTTTTAGCTACGCTCTTAAAGGCACCCAAGCAGTAGATGGCGTTATATTGACAGATAGCCCTACTGCAATCAGCTTCCGAAACTTCTTACTCTCAAGTACGGGGCAAGATATCTTAAAACAGCATGATTATGAAAATATTGAAGGCTATAGAAATAATCTAGATGATTTATTTAATCCCACCTCACGTTCAAAACCAACAAAAAATGAAAGCTCGATAGAGATTGCTGACGCGCTGAGTAATGGTAAATAGACACAAAGCTTGTCTATTTTTGTTTTGCTGATTGCTTTTATTACTACTTTTTTCTACAATAGCACACCATAATGCGCCTATAGCTCAACAGGATAGAGCAGTTGCCTCCTAAGCGATCGATCCAAGTTCGAGTCTTGGTGGGCGCACCAATCATTGTATTTAGACATAACCTCGCATCACCTAAACCTCTTGTGAATCATGACCTACATATCTTCTTATCTTTATTCATTACTTGCCATTGCCTATTAGCAACTCTCTAACTTCTTTTGAGCTCATGGTTGCTAAATCTAACATGGTCGATGCCTCATTAAATAGATGGGTGGCATATCAAAAAGTATGCTAATCAAAAAACGATCTATCATGTCATAAACATATCTCACCACTCAATAACCCTTAACTCGCATACATTGTTCAAAACGATAGCCTAATGCTACGCTTGTTTAGATGACGTTCTCTGTAATTACTATTAGTTATTGCATTTTGGTAACAGCAAAGAAGGGTTATTAATAATATGTCGTGCCTAGTATTAGCAACCTTCTTTTCATTCGACGTTTTACTTAGGTGAAGTTGTTAATATTGAGGTTAGTGTTTAGACATAAACTCTTAACGAGAGTAGTCATTTACTCTCCAACAATTCCAGGTTGTAAAACGATATGCTTAACCTCGATAAAGTCCTCAAGCGTGGATTGACCACGTAGGCGACCTACGCCACTTTGCTTATAACCGCCTTCCTCAAACTCATCGCGCATGACTGCCCAATCATTGAACCAAATCGTCCCCGCTTCAACTTCACGAGCCACACGTAAAGAGCGCTGCAAATCCTTTGTCCAAATACTAGCAGATAGACCATATTCGGTAGCATTAGCCATCTCTATCGCTTCGCGCTCGGTGTCAAAGACTTGCAAAGTGAGCACTGGGCCAAAGATTTCTTGTTGCACGATGTCCGCTTGGCTCTCATCGACTTCAAGCAAGGTAGGCTGATAAAATGCGCCGTTAGCGAGCTCGCCCTCATTAATTGGGCCGCCGCGTACCAGTACTTTAGCACCGTTATCAATAGCTTCTTCGACCATTTTATTGACGCGCTCGACACTGTTTTTATCGATCATCGCGCCCATATCATTGCCGCTGTCCATCGCGTTACCGACTTTAACGCTCTCTAGACGTTTCGCTAACTTATTACGCACTTCATCAGCGATGTCTTTGTGTACCAAGATACGACTACCAGTCATACAGAATTGCCCAGAGAATACCGTGAGAGATTTTTCGATAAGAGGCAAACAAGCGTCAATATCGGTATCTTGAAAAACAATATGCGGAGTTTTGCCGCCAAGCTCTAAACCTAAAAGCTTAAGCTCGTTTGCGCCCTGTTTCACTAAAGCGCGGCCAGTAGTGGTGCTACCCGTAAAGCTGATGGTTGGCACATCTGGATGCTCTACTAAGGTTTGTAGTGCCTCACGTTCACCAATCACCATATTAATCACGCCTTTGGGCAGTGATTCTACGCTGGCGATAATTTCCATGATTAGAACGTTACTGAGAGCCGTTTGACCCGGCATTTTCAGTACGGTCGTACAGCCAGCTGCCAAAGCAGGCGCTAGGGAGCGCACCAGTAGCGCCGCTGGTGAGTTCCAAGGGGTACTAATGCCAGCAACTCCGACGGCTTCTTTGATGAGGATAGAGTATTTACCCGCTGACCATTCAGCAGAGCGCCCATATTCGCTATAGATTTTACTCGCTGCAAAACGTAGGTTTGGCTTGACAAAAGAGACTTCAAACTGCGCCTCGCCGAGCAACTTACCGTTTTCTGTAGCAATCATCGTTGCCACTTCCCCTTGGCGAGCTTCAAAAGCGTCGGCAATCTCAGTCAATACCTGATGACGCAGTTCACGGTTGGTTTTCCAGTCGGTATGTTGAAAGGTTTCCTTGGCGACTTGAATCGCTTGTTCCATCTCAGCTTTGCCGCCTTCAACATAAGTGCCTAATACTTCACCTGTCGAGGGGTTGATGGTATTCTTTTTTATGCCCTTATCTATCCATTCGCCATTAATCCAATGTCTGGCGTGGTTTTTTGCTGTCCCTGATGTCATGTTGCAACTTCCTATGTTGACTGTATCTTAGCTCGGCATTAGCAGCTCGATATAAGATATGGGTTATTTAAATAGTGGTTTAAACCACTACAACGAGTTATTTCCATATTAAAACATAGTGCTCCTAAACAAAAACACTGTCAAGAATAGGGTTTTTACTATAAATACTGTCTTTACCTTTTTACTGGCAAGCACAGCAAGATTGCTAAGTTCGCCTTACTTTTTAAAAAATCAAAATATGGTTGTAAGTGTTAAGAAATTTCGCTACTTTGATATAAGCGTCTCTTTTCAAAATTATCAACAAGGATGTTGTCTATGTCTAGCACTGCGCCGGTACCAGCTTCTGATAACCTAGATTCTGATAAC